>JBIKKS010000242.1:0-4226 GCA_044360235.1 Flavipsychrobacter sp.
TGGTTGCTATGTGGGATGGTTACAAAATTAGTTTCATCATAATGTCGGTTTGGTCGTCATTGCCTAGGCGAAAGATATGTTTATCGAACTCTACAAAGCTGTATTTTTTGTAGAAGTGTATGGCTCTGGGGTTGTGCTCCCAAACGCCCAGCCATATGAAGGATGCATTTCTTTCATTGGCTATGGTCAGTGCTGTCTCGAAAAGTAATTTGGCTACTTTTTTGCCATGGTACTCTTTGAGTATATATATCCGTTCTATTTCAATTGAGTTTTCTCTTTTTAGTTCTGTTTGTGCATCGGCAAGGTTTAGTTTCAGGTAGCCTATCACATCACTGTTGTGGATGGCAAAATAAAATTGAGAGTTTTTTAAAGACAGTTCGGAGGCGAGTTGCGCAATTGATAAATTGTTATTTACATAGTCTTTTATGTTTTCTTTGGTGTTGCTTTCTGCGAATGTTTCGATAAATGTTTGTTGGCTGATTTTTTGTAAATCATCGATTTGCTGGATGTTGACTTTTGAGATGGTTATGTTTAGCATCGGGTTTTAGTTAATTTTCTTGATTGTACCGAAAACGGTACTCAATATAGTTTCATCATACTCGTTTACTCTGAACAACTCTAACCCTTTTTTCTTTTCGTTTATAGTGTATTCTACGTCTTGAGGTATTAATAAACTAGACTTAGGGTTGGCAAATATTTTTATAGCAACTTGGTCACCAGGCTCAAGGGTGTGTCGGCAACAGGGTAGTATGACCCGAATTGTATCGTTTTCTCGTTTAAGGATAGCTACTGCTGATACTTTCTCAATACCACATCTGCCATGTGCAGGATTGAACTTGATAATTGTGCCTGATGTAGTGCCGCTGTCAGCAATAATTTTCCAGTGGAATGAGAAGGAATTTGTAGCAACAAGAATTCCATTGTCTTCAGAATAGAAGTGAATTTTTCGGTTTAAAGCATCGGACAGATATGCCCAAGTAGTGCGTTTAACTTTGCTGTCGTATTCATTGGTGTACCACAAAGTTTTCTTATTAGCATCGTCCAAATATTTGATGTGAGATGGAAGCGAAATGTACCTGAAGGTGGACCTAGATGGCAATAATGTGATGGTAGATCCTGGGTTTATGATATACCTAACATCGATACAGGGGAATAATACCCGAACCGTGTCTGTGCCAAGCCTAACAATACCCACACCTGCATGAATACCCCAAGCGCATGCACCCATGGGAGGGTCGTACCTGATAACAGTTGCTTGTAGTGTGTCTTTTGTTTCGAAGTAAGTCCACTGGCAAGCCATAGGGTTATTGTAGATTTTTTTGCAGTCGATAGGGTTAGATTGTGAGTAGGCAGACAACGCCAAGGATAGGCAGAAAAATAGGAGGTTTGTTTTTTTCATTTTAGTTGACGGGGGGTAAACAGCGCTTGTTTTTTGTTAATTATTGTAATAGCAAACAAAAGTGATTGAAAATGTTTTTGGTCTATTACCATCAATTTCTAGAGAATGGATGTGCTATAAAACTAAACACAATTCAATTACACTTGTGTTTACAAGCGTACCTAAATATCAGATCTAATCAACAAATAGCCTACTACCAAGCACGACCTGCACGACGATATTTGTGCTTGTCGGGGCGGCGATTGTCGGTTTTGAAGATTTTGGAGCAGGAGGCAAGGTGACCGACAATGATGAGCAGCGCAGCTAACTGAAGGATTTTTATTCTGGTTTTCATTTGTTGTTATTGTTATTGAGGGAATAAATATTACAACCGAGGGTTAAAAATAATAAAACGATCGGTAGTACAAAGTATGGATGCGTAAAATGCATGATATTTTGTGCTTGGTAAATGGTTAAGGTAATGAAGATGCATATAAAGCGTTAATTGTATGTAGTGCCGGTGTAGTTATGATAAAATCATGTATTTTAGCACGCAAATGCAGCCCGATATATCTATAGTAATACCTCTCTATAATGAGGAAGAATCTCTGCCCGAACTAATAGAGTGGATAGAACGTGTGTGTGTGGCTAATAGCTACACGCATGAGGTGATAATGGTAGATGATGGCAGCACAGACAGTAGCTGGGAGGTGGTAAAGGGCTTGCAAACAAAGTATGCTGCGGTGAAAGGTATACGTTTCCAGCGTAACTATGGTAAGAGCCCTGCACTGTATGTAGGCTTTAAGGCGGCTGAGGGTAATGTGGTGATAACGATGGATGCTGACTTGCAAGACAGCCCAGATGAGATACCTGAGCTGTATAGCATGATAATGAAAGATGGCTATGACTTGGTAAGTGGTTGGAAGAAGGTGCGCTATGATAATGCAATAACTAAAAACCTGCCATCGAAACTGTATAATGGAGTGAACCGCTGGCTGACAGGGATAAAGCTGCATGACATGAACTGCGGCCTGAAGGCCTATAGACGCAAGGTGATAAAAAGTATAGAGGTATATGGCGAGATGCACCGTTTTATACCAGTACTGGCAAAACATGCGGGCTTCAAGAAGATAGGTGAAAAAGTGGTGCAGCATAGGGCACGTAAATATGGCAGTTCGAAGTTTGGGTGGGAGCGGTTTATCAATGGTTTTCTGGATCTGCTGACCATACAGTTTATGAGCAGATTTGGTAAAAAGCCGATGCATTTTTTCGGGGTGCTGGGTGCTATTACATTTATTACTGGTTTTCTGCTTACGGCATCACTGATAATAGACAAGTTGCGATTTGGCGATAATGTAGGTATTACCAACAAGCCGGCTTTTTATATTGCCCTCACTACAATGATAATGGGTACTTTGTTTTTTCTGTCGGGGTTTATAGCAGAACTGATAGTGCGAAATGCTGCGGATCGCAATCATTACATAACAGAAGAGCAGATAGGGTGGTAGGCTTTGCTAATCATTCTAACCAACTATAATTGAAAATATAATTAGTTGTCTCTATCAATAACTGGAACTTACGCTTATTTTTGCGCCCTGAGGAGGCTGTTAGCTAAAAGGTAATAGTCGGAAATAATACATACATATATGCTGCAAGACATACAAATATTGAATGAAAAGGAAACCCGCGGGGGGTTTGGAGAAGGGATACTGGAGGCAGGCAGACGCAACCCTAATGTGGTGGCATTGACAGCCGACCTAGCTGGATCGCTGAAACTGAATGCTTTTATAAAGGAGTTTCCTGAGCGTTTTGTACAGTGTGGTATAGCAGAGGCTAATATGATAGGGGTAGCGGCAGGTATGACTATAGGTGGCAAAATTCCGTTTACTACTACGTTTGCCAACTTCTCTACATCGAGGGTATATGACCAGATACGCCAGTCGGTAGCCTATAGCGATAAGAATGTAAAGATATGCGCATCGCACGCAGGGCTGACGCTGGGTGAGGATGGTGCTACGCATCAGGTGCTGGAAGATATAGGCATGATGAAAATGCTGCCTGGTATGACTGTGATAGTGCCATGTGACTTTAACCAAACTAAAGCAGCAACGATAGCTGTGGCAGAACATGTAGGACCTGTGTATTTGAGATTTGGTCGTCCGAAGTGGCCTAATTTTACGGCAGAGGATCAAAATTTTGAGATAGGTAGGGCGCAGTTGTTAGCAGAAGGAACGGATGTGAGCATTTTTGCGTGTGGGCACATGGTATGGCTGGCTGTAGAAGCAGCTAAAACACTGGCGGAAAAAGGAATATCGGTAGAACTAATAAACATACATACCATAAAACCGCTGGATGAGGCGGCAGTAATAGCATCGGTGTCGAAAACTGGTTGTATAGTGACTGCTGAAGAACACCAGATAAACGGTGGGCTAGGAGACAGCATAGCAAATGTAGCTGCAAGAAACTGCCCTGCACCACATGAGTATGTAGCGGTGATGGATACATTTGGGGAAAGTGGAACTCCTAAACAACTGCTGGATAAGTATGGTCTGACGGCGGCAAGCATAGTAGCTGCAGCGGAGCGTGCAGTAGCTAGAAAAAGAGGATAAGCAAATTTATAATAAAGTAGTTAACCCGGCAACTGTAAAAGTTTGTCGGGTTTTTTTTGTGTATTGCATTGAGCGTCTGTTTTTTATGAATATTCAGTTGTGAATATTTCTGCTTATGTTGTCTAAATATTTGATAAGTTAATTTGAATTTCCCCAACCATTTTTGTCAGAGAACTGTCTTATTACAAATCAGGTACACAAGATTGTTGTGCTAGTTGTTGTATTTATGATTCTTGAAG
>JBIKKS010000243.1:0-4221 GCA_044360235.1 Flavipsychrobacter sp.
CGCTGGTAGATTTTAATGTCTACCGCACCAACTCTAGGTTTTACTATTGGGGGCTTGGCAACTACACCACCAATTTTTCCCTCAAAATTAATAACCAATATCAGACAGGCTTGGGAGCGGCATACAATATAATTGACGAAAAAAACGCCTTCTTCAATGTGAGTAACGGAATACTATATGAGTATAGCAACCTTAAGGTAAACGACTCTACAAATGATACCTACAATACTTATCGCAACTCCTTTCGGGTATCACTGAGATTCACCTTGCACGATTTTGTGTCGCTGAATGCAATGGGTTTTTATCAACAATCATTTAATAAAGCCGATGATTATATCCTCAAGTCTACTGCTGGCATGAATATAAAAATTGTGAAATGGCTATCATTATCTACTACATTCTCCTACAATCGTATCAACCGAACCAACAGAGAGAATCTGTTATTCAATTACGGTTTGTCTGTAGATAAGTACTTCTGATAACACTTATTTATCTGCTGTGTATAGCGTGGTTACACCAAAGGTAAGAGGCCGTGCCACAGCATTTTTAAAACCACAATTGTTCAGAATCTTACAGAAACGCTCACCATCCGGAAAAACATTTACTGACTCAGGCAGGTAAGTGTATGCCGTGCTGTGCTTAGAAAATAGCTTGCCAATAGATGGTAAAATATACTTGAAATAAAAACTGTACAATTGTTTTATGGGGAAAGCGGTAGGCTGCGAAAACTCCAGTATCACCAGTTTGCCACCACCCCGCATTACTCTGTTCATTTCTTTGAGTCCAGTTTCAAGGTTCTCAAAGTTGCGCACACCATAGGCGCACATTACAGCGTCGTAGGTGCCGCTTGCAAAGGGCAGTTGCTCACTGTCTGCCAGTTGCATAGTAATGACATTACTCAGGTTTTGTTTTTTTATTTTTTTACGCCCTTCATCCAGCATCATATCTGCAATGTCCACACCGGTTATCTTGGCATTTTTTACATTGGCAGATGCAGCTATTGCAAGGTCGCCCGTACCAGTAGCCACATCCAGTATCAGGCTCGGATTGATAGAAGAAACTTCTTTAATTGCTTTTTTCCTCCAGATTTTATCTATACCCAGAGACAAAAAATGATTTAAAAAATCATAGCGTGGGGCTATGTTATTAAACATTGTTGCTACCTGCTCCTTTTTCCCTAATTCCGATCCCGCGTCCGGTACTACTTTCGATGCTGGGTTGTTGTCTGTTGCTGCTTGCATTGGGGCAAATGTACGAATTGACAGAGTATATGCAGATACAGTATAGCTATGTTATTTATCAGTATTTATTATACAGTTATACTCATTAGTGTACGTGTATGCTCTACTTAGTTATTTGCATATTGTTCATGGGTGGGAACATCAAGGAATTATTATCTTAATTTTGCTTTGGTAAACGGCATCACATTTATTTTATCACCAAAACCAATACTATATGAAGCGATTGTACTTATTATTACTTCTTTGCTTTACTGCACTTGTCAGTCAAGCTCAGACCGCCGCTGGTTACAAATTTCTCGCCACCACTGGCACAGCTACAGACATTTCGGGTAATGTTGGGGTTACTACAACTACCGATATAAGTTTAGACGAAGCAGTTTTAACAAGTATTCCTATTGGGTTTACTTTTAAGTATTGTGGTACTGATTACACCACTTTATCAGCCAATTCAAATGGATGGTTGTCTCTCGCTAATTCTCCTTTATATCTTCTTTCTCCTGCACAAAACAACTCTGAAGGTAGTTTGTTTGATATTGAAAACGGTCAAGGTCTGTTGATGCCTTATTGGGATGATTTAGTAGGTTCTGGAGCAAGTGCTTATTATCAGGTTTCTGGCACTGCCCCTTTTAGAGTGTTCACCTTTCAGTACGGCGATGCTACTACTGGTTGGGAGGCATTCGGAAGTTTAGGTGCAGCATTTTTTCAGGTCAAACTATATGAAACTTACAATGCGATACAATTTTTATACGGAAGCGAAACCAACCCTTTCAATGCTAATACAGCTACTATCGGCATAGCCAATAGTCTTACTGATTTCCAAACAGCTGATGCCATTTTTCCTTCAGTTACTACCACTTCGGCTTTTACTGATGTGCTCAATGGTTTTCCTGCTGCCAACACTGTTCTTACATTTATGCCATCGGCGGTAGTTTCAGTTGCGCCATCAGCGTTGTCTTTTTCAACAGGTGCAGGTACTAATACTGATTCTCAGATGGTGAGCATTTTTGCATATAATCTCCTGCCTTCCGAGTCTGTAACTGTTGATGTCAATACTAATTTTCAGATTTACGATGGTAGCAGTTGGGTAACATCACTCACATTCGCCTCTCGTGAGGCAGCTGTAGGGTATCAGGTAGATACGCTCGTGGCTGTACGTTTTAGCGCACCTACCACTCCAGGTGTTTATACAGGCAACCTCATTGCAGCTGCTTCTGGTGCCACTGCTGTTGCTGTGTTATTAACTGGTGTTTCAGTTCCCCTTTGCTCTGCCACGCCCGATGCTGGTATTGCTAGTGCTACTGTTACTACTGGTAATTGCGCTCCTTACGCCACTAGCCTCAGTCTCGCGGGTGTTACTTCTGGTGTGTTAGGTATTGCATATCAATGGCAGTCTTCGCCCGATGGCGTAGCTGCTTATACCAATGTTACTGGTGCTACAAACAGCACTTATGCTCCTACTGTTAATGCAGGTGTTTTTTATCGTGCTATGGTTACTTGCTCTTATACTTCTTTGTTCGATACTACAAATGCTATACAATTCACATACAATGCACCACCTGCTGCTATCACTGGCAACACACCTGTGTGTGTAGGTAATTTTATAACACTAGCCTCTACATCATTAGGAGGTACTTGGACAAGCAATAATACAGCTGTTGCTACTATCAATAATACTACAGGTATTTTGTTGGGTGTTTCCACTGGTACAGTTATTATTTCTTATCAGTTATCGTCTGGTTGTTTGGCTACTACTGTTGTTACGGTCAATACCAATGCAGACCCTATAGCTGGTACAGGCTCTGTGTGTGCTGGTGCATCAGTTACACTCACAAATCCTGTTTCTGGCGGCTCTTGGACTTCTGGCTCACCAGCTATAGCCACTGTATCTTCTGGCTTTGTTACAGGTCTAGCTGCCGGTACAACCGCTATTACTTACACTTTAGCCAACAGTTGTAGGGCTACAAAAACAATTACTGTCAATGCATTACCCATAGTTTACAATGTCACAGGGTCTGGTAGCTATTGTGCAGGCGGTTCTGGCTTGCCAATTGGGCTAAGTAACACACAAAACGGAATTAATTATGATTTGTACACTGGTGCATCATTAGTTACCAGCAGGGCAGGTACTGGTGCTGCGGCATCTTTTGGTACATACACTGGTGCTGCCACATATACAGCTGTAGCTACTAGTGCATCTGGTTGTCGCAGCAATATGAGTGGTAGTGCTGTCGTAGCTATTACACCTACTGTTACCCCTTCTGTTAGTATGTCTACCACACCTGGCGATACTGTGTGCGCAGGTACAGCTATCACTTTTACAGCATCGCCTGTCAATGGTGGCAGCACACCAGCCTATAGCTGGACGGTAAATAGTGTACCAGTTAGTGCCGCATCAAGTAATTACACTTACACTCCAGCTAACGGTGATGTGGTGGCTGTCGCTATGACCAGCAGCGATGCTTGTCCTACTGCAGCAGTAGTCACTGCCAATAGGTCAGTAGTAGTAGTGGTTAATCAAACACCTGTTATAAGCATTGTTGTAGGTCCCAACGATACTATTTGTCAAAACTCCACAGCATTTTTTAGTGTTCTAGGTTATGCTTTTGGCGGCGATGCGCCACATTTTACTTGGTTCAAGAATGGCACTGCTACACCTGTCACGGGTCTAGTTTATGCTTTCGAACCAGCTAATGGTGATGTTGTTCTTTGTAAACTGAATAGCAATTACCGCTGTCCAATAGTCAACGATGTAAACAGTAATACTATCAGCATGCACATAGATAGTATACTTATTCCGGCTGTAGCTATCAGCACCAACAAAGGTTTGTCTATTGGCACCAGCGACACTATCACATTTACAGCTGCAGTATCTAATGGTGGTAGTGCACCTACCTATCAGTGGTTAATTAATGGTGCAGCTATTTCAGGTGCTACTGCTACTACTTTTTTAGCTGGTGGTCTTGCCCACAATGATTCAGTC
>JBIKKS010000244.1:0-4205 GCA_044360235.1 Flavipsychrobacter sp.
CACCATAGCTACTATAGAGCAGATAACAGGTAAAAAATACGGGTTTACGGATAGCAGGGCAGACATTGCGTTTAGGGTGATATCTGACCACATAAGGGCTATAGGCTTTACGATAGCCGATGGTCAGTTGCCCTCTAATACTGGTGCTGGATATGTGATACGCAGGATACTACGCCGTGCTGTGCGCTACTACTACACTTATCTGGACTACAAACAGCCCATGCTGCACCAATTGATGCCTGTGCTGGCACAGCAGTTTCAGGAGGTGTTTCCGGAGCTTCACCTTCAACTGGGCTTGGTGACCCGTGTGGTGAAGGAAGAAGAAGATGCTTTCTTGAGAACGCTGGATAAGGGATTGAAGAAAATTGACGACATCATAACTACTACGCAAAACAGCAATACACTGACCATAGATGGCAAGGCTGCATTTGAGCTATATGACACTTATGGATTCCCGATAGACCTGACACGCCTGATAGGTAGTGAGCAGGGACTGCATGTAGACGAAGCTGCCTTTGCAGCTGAGATGCAGCTACAAAAAACCCGTAGCCGTGCTGCTACAGCCCTGGATACTGACGACTGGGTGGTGCTAAGAGAAGGTGGTAGCGACTTTGTAGGGTATGAAACGCTGGTATCTGATGCTAACATCATGAAGTACCGCAAGGTAACATCTAAGGGCAAGGAGCAATACCAACTGGTGCTGGATACGACGCCCTTCTATGCTGAAAGTGGTGGCCAGGTGGGCGATACGGGTGAACTGATTTTCCCGAATGAGCGGATACAGATCACTGATACCAAGAAGGAAGATGGCATGATCATTCACTTTGCCACTATGCTGCCCGAGAATACCGAGGCGCCTGCAATGGCTAAAGTAGATGCTGCCAGACGTGCTGCTACAGAGATACACCACAGTGCTACCCACCTGCTGCATGCTGCGCTGCGCGATGTGCTGGGCGTGCATGTGGCTCAAAAAGGATCGCTGGTAAATAATGAAAATCTGCGTTTCGACTTCTCGCACTTTGCCAAGGTGACCGATGAAGAGATAGCACAAATTGAAGCTATAGTAAACGCTAAAATAAGAGAGAATGTGCCTGTGGTGATAAAGTCTATGACCAAGGACGAAGCAGTGGCTATGGGTGCTATGGCATTGTTTGGGGAGAAGTATGGCAATGTTGTGCGAGTGGTGATAATGGATCCAAACTACTCGATAGAGCTATGTGGTGGTACCCATGTGGGTGCTACGGGTGAGCTAGGCTTCTTTAAAATAACGAGCGAAGCAGCTGTGGCTGCAGGTGTGCGCCGTATGGAGGCTGTGAGTGGCAAGGCTGCCGAAGACTATGTAACTGCACTACAACAACTGGTGCACAGCATAACTACTCAACTTAAGAATGCTAAAGACCCAGTAAAAGCCATAGACAAGCTACAAGAAGAACGTAGCAAACTGGAAAAACATGTAGAATACCTAGAGGCACGCCAACTGGTGGGGATACGCAACGAACTGCTGATGAAGGATGAAATCATCAACCAGATATCGTTTGTGGGGCAAATGGTAACTGTGGGCAATGCTGATGCGCTGCGCAAACTGTGCCTGGATATGAAAGCACACCTCAACGACCATGTAGTGGTGCTTTGTGCCAATATAGATGGTAAACCATTTGTGGCGGTGGGCGTAGATGATAAAGTAACTGCTGCCCGCGGACTAGATGCAGGCAAAATAATAAAAGAACAAGTAGCCCCGCTAATAAAGGGCGGCGGTGGTGGTCAGAAATCGATGGCTACAGCGGGTGGCCAAGATGTGAGCGGACTGGCTGCTGTGATAGAAGCGGTAAGAGGGTTGCTGTAACCTACTGCTACTATTAAAAAACTAAAAGAGACATCAGACCATAGGGGTAGGATGTCTCTTTTTGATTAGTACTATACAATAAATTACTTTTTAGCCTTTAGTACCCAGGGGAAAAACAACACTGTAGTGTAATAGAGTATTTCTTTGACATTTATTTTGTCGGAGTACTTGAAGTAGTCGCCGGTGTTTGCGATTACGTTTTTTAGTTTCCTGGGTAGGTTCAGGTTTCGGGATCCATACATGATACGTGCCTTGGTGAGGTCTAGTAATACCTTACGAAAAGTGGCATCGTGCTTGTAATCCAGCAATTTGTTGATGCGCTCATAAAGCTGGGCTTTTGCCTCCTCTGATTTATGAGCGTGCTCTGCAGATTTAGTGATTCCGCCCGAATGAATTCTGTACACAGCTAATTGCTCGTCTATGTATTTTGTTTTACCATGATGTGCCACCATCAGAATAATGAAGATATCTCCGCTCATTATGGTTTTGTAAAACTCAGGTATAGGTTTGGGGAGCAGGTTTTTATACACCAGTGTAGCAGTGGGTATAATATGTGTTTCTGACAAAATAAAATCTTCTATTGTGAAGACGTCTTTTGTGATGGGTGGGAAATAATCCTCTAAAGGTAGCGGTTTGCCCGCCTTATCTATTATTGCAGTAGCACCAAAGCTAATAACGAAATCAGGATTGGCTTCTAGAAAACTGATTTGTTTTTGCAGTTTGTGCGGGTCTGTCCAATAGTCGTCACCGTCGCAGACTGCTACGTATTTAGCAGTGGCAGCCATGAGTAGGGAGTAACCATTGGCGTGTGCCCCAATATTATGAGGCTGATAAACCGGAAATATCTTATCAGGATATTTCCGGGCATAAGACTCTAGTATAGTACGCGTATTATCTGTAGAGCAATCATCAGATGGAATAATCCGGTACTTATATTCCGTGATTTGATTTACTATACTATCAAGTGTTTGCTGTAAGAAACCTTCATGATTGTATACCGGAACTATAACATCTATAAGATATTCACTCATTTTTTTCTTGATGCAGATATATACAAATTGTGCTGTAGACCATAAAAATCGTCGAAGCAATACCCAATAGAAATATCCTCAAATTTTTCTGAAAGAGTGTTTTTTAAGTCTTCTTGCGAATTGAATGCTTTGAACTTATAGCCGTTTCTGATACCAAACACATCGTTTTGTATGATCACATGCCCATCATCGGTATGTATGGCGCGCTCTAGTATAAAATTGACAGGTATACCATTGATGTCTGTAAATGCAGGGAAGTTAGCTATAAAGAAACCACCGGGCTTCAATACACGTACTATTTCATTCAGATTGTCATCGAAGGTGCCATTTTTGTCGATGTAATAACATGAAGCAGAAGCAAGAATATAGTCAAAGAAATTATCTTCGAAGGGTATATTATTGTTGCTGCCTACTTTCAGTGTTGCACTAACATTGATGCTAGCCAGAGATTCACTTACAGAATCTACTGTTTCCTGAGTAGTTTCTACGCCATATACATCCATACCGCAGTTGTACATCAACGACATGTTTCTACCATCACCAAAGCCTAGATCTAGCCCTTTGCCGCCTTGGTACTTAGACCTGTCGAGGCTAAGACCCGGATAAGTACCCAGCATAGTGCGAATAACCCATTCTGTAGGGTAAAGGTGTGATGATTTTTTCTTGGCGTGGAAGTCGGTGTACGACTTTTTTACATCTTCTATCATAATTTATATATTTTTAAGTTCAACGTATCCAAAACCATCCCTGCCGTAGTTGTTTCCGCAATAGAACAAGAATGTCTTTTCGTTAGTTTGCAGTACATCTGGATAACAAACCATTTCAGAGTCCCATCCACTTTCAGACGGGTGAATGTCTACAGTTTCATCCATTCTTTTCCATGTTTTTTTGTCGTCAGATACTGCATAACCTATCCTGTATGGGCCACTTTTGCCATGTTCATCCACGCCAGGTCTTACAGAATACCACATGTGGTATTTACCATTAATTTTGCGGACACAAGGGGTAGCAATAGCTTCATTGCTATTGGAAGAAGGAATACTTTTCTCTCCGAATTTCCAATCCATTCCATTTTCTGAATAGGCATAACCTATATCATAAGTGGGTCTGTAACCAAGGCTAGTTTTTATCCATGGGGTATAGTGCGTATACCATAAGTGAAAAATACCATCTTCTACAAGCGCACTAACGCATGCTATGCCATAAGGCAAGAAACGTGAAGACCCTATTACTGGCCCATCGCTTACCTTGGTAAAGTTGACACCATCGTCGCTTATGGCTAGTCCCAGCCAATTGATGTAGGGAACAGTATCGCTACGCTGCCAGCTTAC
>JBIKKS010000245.1:0-4195 GCA_044360235.1 Flavipsychrobacter sp.
GTAAAACCTACCGAAAACGTATACTTCTCCTCATTGGGCCTTAGCGAGCACAGCTCATTGCTGAGCCGCTCTGGCAACATGGGCGATACCCTATCTGGTAGGTACACACTGGTGGCCCTGCGATATGCCTCTTTATCCAGTGCAGAGTCTGGCTCTATATAGTGCGATACATCCGCTATATGCACCCCCACTTCATACCACCCATCTTCCAAAGGTTTTATAGATATTGCATCATCAAAGTCTTTGGCATCTACTGGATCTATCGTCACCGTTAGCGTATCGCGCATATCGCGCCGCTTCTTTATTTCTTGTTTGTCTACGCCCTCTGGGTAACGTGCAGCATCTTCCAGCACATCGTCCGGAAAACTAAGCGGAAAGCCATTTTCCACCAGCATTCCCTGCATAGCTACCTCATTCATCGACTCATTGGTAAGCACACTCACTATTTCGCCCACTGGGTTTTTAGTCTTACCAGTCCACTCTACTACTTTTGCTATAGCACTGTCTCCTGTGCGGGCACCATTCAGTAAGTGTAGAGGTATGTAAATATCCACTGGCATTTTATCACTATCTGGCACCAGAAATGCAAAATGTGGATGCACCTCTACCCTGCCGCTAAACTCTGATTGTTTTCTGCGCACTATTTCTGTTATGGTTCCTTCGGGGCGCCTACCTCCATCCTTACTTTTGCCTACCTCCACACGCACATCATCGCCGTTAAGCGCCGTTAGCATCCTATCGGGTTTTATCATTATATCCCGCTCCAAGCCAGGCACTATCACAAAACCCATTCCGCCACGTGTTACTTCCAGTCTACCGGTAAATACATCTTTACCAGTCACATTACTTTTGCTTTTTTTCTTTACTTTTTTTGACATTTAATTAAATTCTACAACTAAGGTAAGCCTAAAATAGGTATTATTTGTTACGGCTACAGTATCTTAATAATGATTAAGTAGTAGATCATATACCCCTATTATTTAGGAAATCTCTATTGTTTGCTGCTGTATTTGAATACCCAATCCAAAAAATGAAGTACGTGAAAGAACAGAATATATATAATTACTTCTTTTACAACGGGTAAGAAACATGCATTTTCAGGATTAGTGGTTGGGGTTACCTTCATCCAATAATTGTTGACATTCCATTTTCAGAAGTGGCAAATATTTTACGACAACGGCCCAAATCATCTCATTATTAATACTGTCGTAAGCGTGTATTATCATATTCCGCTGACCAACTATTTTCCTGGCAGATGAAATTTTAATTTGTGGATTTGATTTCAGTATCCGGCTCATTGCCTCGCCTATAATTTCAATTTCACGCTCCACAGAACGTTGCATTGTAAGGTTGTTAATATAAATAATATAATCTCTTTTCCCTTGCAAATGGATGTCAACAGCATTTATAGAATCGATAATATCCTGCAAATGTTTTTTCTGTTTATCCATAAATAGGAATAGATGTCTTATTAACTTCTTCTATAAAATACTTGTTCCTCATACTATCTCTGGTAACCAAGTCTATTTTCCTATCCAAAAAATCCTGAAGCTCAAAATATAAATCCCAAAGATTCTCTCCTTTCCTTACAGGGTCGGCTTCATCACCAGGTTCTATAAGAAAATCCACATCACTATGTTCACTAAAAGCATCAGTACAAGCCGAACCGAATAAATAAGCAGATTTGACATTATGACGACTAAATATTTTTCTTAATTCAGGAAGTTTTGATTTGATAAATGGGTGTACCATCTTGCTTATTTATACGCAAAAATAGTACAAATATTTGTCATTAAAAAAGCAGAAAACCCAATCAGAAGATGACACAAAAACACATATATACATATAACAGTGTAGCTGAAACTGCAGCATATAATATAATTTATAAAATACAAACCATTGATTCTTGAGGATACGAGACAGTAGTAATGACAACTTTTTCATAGGTACTACTTCCCATCATTCCATTTAATTTGTTCTTTGCCAAGCCATATTTCCAAATCACCACCATTCTACAATACAGTTTACACCTTACTATTTTTTCATTTTTACACACACTATACTCACTTCATTTTATTAATAGTTCTCAATAACTACGTCCCAATTGTTACAACTTTTCAGTGTTAAGGCTTACTTTTGCTACCCATGCTTCCTAAAGAAATATTACTAAAGGCATATCGCCTGATGATGACTGCCCGTGCTATGGCAGATATTTACGATGCTAACAGACCAGTATGCAAATACGTTCACAGTACATCTAGGGGGCATGAAGCAATACAGCTTGCCACTGGCTTTTTACTACAACCATGCGACTTCGTAAGCCCCTATTACCGCGACGAAAGCCTGATGCTGGGTATGGGATACCGCCCTTATGAGCTTATGTTGCAGCTATTGGCCAAGGGTACCGACCCCTTTACTGGTGGCAGAGAGTACTACAACCACCCCAATATTCGTAGAGAGGGCTTTCCCGGCATCATTCACCAGAGTAGCGCTACAGGCATGCAAGCCATACCTACCACTGGTATAGCTCAGGGCATTCAATACCGCGAAAAAGAAAAATTATCACAATACCCTTTGCCACCTGTCACTATTTGCTCTTTAGGCGATGGCAGTGTTACAGAAGGCGAGGTAAGTGAAGCATTCCAGTTTGCAGTGCTCCATCAGTTGCCCATCATATATCTGGTGCAAGACAATGATTGGGGTATATCTGTGAGCAGCGATGAGGCACGCAGTATGAACGCCTATGAGTTTGCAGCAGGCTTTAAGGGCATGGAGCGAATGAGCATAGATGGTAGCGACTTTGTAGCATCATACACCGCTATGGAGGCTGCAATAAACCATGTACGCACCCACCGGTCTCCTATGTTGGTACATGCACGTGTTCCTCTATTAGGGCATCACACATCTGGTGTACGCAAAGAATGGTACCGCACTCCCGAAGACTTGGCAAAGCACTACGTTGATGACCCAGGCCCAAAACTGAAAAAACTTCTTATTGAAACCCATAAAATAAGTGAAAAAGAACTAACAGCCATTGAAGAAGAAGAAATAGCCTTTATCCAAAACGAATTTGACTCTGCCGTAGCTGCTCCAGATCCCGACCCACTTACTGTTACAGACCACGTATACCGCCCATCACCCGTTACCGAAGAAAAAGGCAATCGTTGCCCTGCAGGCCGCGACAAAGTAGTAATGGTAGATGCAGCACTACATGCAGTAGAAGAGCTGCTGCAAGACCACCCCGAAGCTCTGTTTTACGGACAGGATGTAGGCAAAAGATTAGGTGGAGTATTCAGAGAAGCTGCTACCCTTGCCGATAAATTTGGCGACAACCGTGTATTCAACATGGCAATACAGGAGGCCTACATTATTGGCTCTACCGTGGGCATGAATGCTGTAGGGCTGAAACCTATAGTAGAAGTACAGTTTGCCGACTATATCTATCCGGGAATCAATCAGTTAGTTACCGAAATCAGTAAGTCTTGCTACCTCAGTTGTGGCAAGTATCCAGTATCCATGATACTGCGTGTGCCTATAGGTGCCTATGGTGGTGGTGGTCCCTACCATAGTGGCAGTGTTGAAAGCACACTGGCTACCATAAAAGGCATAAAAATAGCCTACCCTAGCAATGCCGCTGACATAAAGGGACTCATAAAAGCTGCCTATCACGATGGCAATCCCGTAGTGATGCTAGAACATAAAGGACTGTACTGGAGCAAAGTACCCGGCACAGAAGACGCTAAAACAGTAGAACCCGACAGAGATTATATACTCCCCTTCGGCAAAGGAAACGTAGTACTATCCCCCTCTGACGAGGCTGTTGATAATGGCGACTCTATATGCATCATTACCTATGGCATGGGCGTATACTGGGCCAAAAACGCAGCCAAACAGTATCCCGGTCAGGTAGAGGTCATAGACTTACGCACTATTTATCCGCTCGATGAAGAACTGGTGTACACCACAGTGCGCAAACACGGCAAGTGTATAGTGCTTACAGAAGAGCAACTACGCAATTCCTTCTGCGAGGCACTAGCAGGCAGAATAGCACAAAATTGCTTCAGGGAATTAGATGCGCCTGTGCAAACTATAGGTGCCCTAGACCTACCTGCAGTACCCATGAATATGGCTCTGGAAGCAGCAATGCTGCCCAATGCCGACAAAGTGGCTGCACGAATAGGTGAGTTGTTGGGAT
>JBIKKS010000247.1:0-4158 GCA_044360235.1 Flavipsychrobacter sp.
GTGATAATATCTTTGTCGTCCTTTGTTTTGCGAGGAATACGCACATCAAAAGGAGCAGAAAACACTTCGCAGCGGCTGTTGATAAGGAAACTACCAATAGCTACATGCAACACCGACGATACCCGCTGATGCAAGCTTTCTGGCGCAATACTCATCTTAAATATTTTCCCATTTATAAGTTCCACCCGCTCCTCAAACCTCCATTTGTAATAGTCGGCATAAGTATACAGCCGATCCAAATAAATATCTGCTAATTCAATAATAAGATAAGTTATTCAAAGATACAAAGAAATATACTGTATCTATACATCTGCAGGTATCTGTATAATGATCTGGGAGCTGGGTGGGTGGGCTATACTGCCACAAACAAACCATTCGTTCTCACTTTCTGTAAACATCTCACTGATTGGAATAAAAACACACCCTACACCCCTTGCTTCTTATAAATATGCCTCACCAAAAAGTAATATTGCTCAAAAAAGTGGTGCATAAATATATTGTTGGGCTTAGCGGCAAACTGCTTGTAATAGGCGTCATCGGGCGTGAGCACTACTAACGTGCCAGCAGGCACATAATTGAAGCTATGCTCAAACTTTGGTCGCTCAGCACCGGGCATGTATTTGCGCAGAAACTTCCAGGTAGCTTTACCCAAGTAGTGCTCAAACCTGCGTTGTGCCTTGCGAGTAGCCCTGTTGGTGCGGTTATATACCCTGTTGAGCACTAACCGGACAAAGAACTTCTGCTTTTTGAGAATGGACTTATCCCAAGTAAAGGGGTTGACGGTATTGATATCGGAGTATCGCTGCACACTAAACGGCATTTCAGGCACCCAGTCGAGCGAACTGACCACAGAAAAAGCCCAGCCATCGCGATTGATAGCCGCATAGTCGTATGCAAAAAACAGATTGCCGGGCTTGGGTGCGGCACTGCAGTAGGTCTTAAATACAATATCGGCTGGTAGTGCACCTGCCTGAACCTGATAGTGAAGATATGCCCTGAGCAGAAAAGCCAATGCCCCACCCTGACTGTGCCCCTCTATGACCACCTGACGAACACCAGCGGCATACTGCTCGCGAATGTGGGCTATAATATCAGGTATCATGCTGCATATACCTATAGACCAACCCGCATGTACCATAGCATTGGGGTGGCTGGCAAACTGGTAGTGAAACTCGCCTGTGTCGATCATTTTCAGCGTACCAGTAGCGGGTATCATAGCTGCAAATATGTTTTCCATACCATTGTCTGTGGCGGGTACCGTACCTCTTAGATTGATGGCTATAGTAGTCCCATCGGCACTACGCCACAGGCTCCATTGGTTGTGCAGCCCCATTTCGGGCGATTTGTATATACGGGTATATTGAAGTTTGGGTGCAGTTTTGGGAAACAATACACGGTCCATATGCCCAGAGCATCGCTGTAGGGTTTCTGTGTATTCATCGGCATCAAAACCAGGCTTTAATGGACCTGCTGTAGCTGACAACTGAATTCCCAACAATACTAAAATCATAATACCCCTCATATCGCCTTGTATTTGTGATGCAATATACTAACCCTGAGCTCCGCAACATGAACGGAGGGATGATGAAAACAACAGACTCAATAATAATTGTAAGTTTACCACAGAAAAACACATATAAAATGACTGTAAAAACTATTCAACACTCCGTGCAACTAGTAACATTAGCTGGCGTAATAACGGCAACTATGAGTTGTGGCAACGCAGCCGAAGCACCCGCTACTACACCTGCTGCTGATACCACCACAGCAGCCCCTGCTAACACCACCCAAAGCGATGTGCATGAGCTACACTGGCTCAATGGCTGGTGGCAAAACCCTAGCAAGGTGGGTATAGCATTTGAAGACTGGAAACTGAATGACAATGGTACTATGACCGGTAGAAGCGGCATGGTGGTGGGCAAAGACACGATAGCGTCTGAAACACTCGTAATAGAGCAGAAAGACAATAAAATCTACTATATACCTACTGTAAAGGGACAGAATAACGACCAGCCCATACCATTTGAAATGACGAGTGCGGTGGCAGATAGTTTTGTGTTTGAGAATAAAGAACATGACTTCCCCAACCGTATAGTGTACTACAAACTACCCAACAATAAACTGACGGCTGTAATATATGGCACTATGAACGGACAGCCAGCATCTGAGCGTTTTGAATTGAGCAGATAAGCAGTACCTAATGAATACACTGTACACAAACACACCTTTTTTGAAGGATGTGTTACCTACATTGGCGATAACATGGTAATTTTGAGCAAAATAAACAATAAGTAATAGTAATGTCGCAGAGCAAATTAATAACGATGGATGAGTTTACCATCCAGGAGACACGCAAATTCCCACAGGCTACCGGAGACCTTTCTGCATTGCTTAGAGATCTGGGATTGGCAGGTAAAATCATCAACAATCAAGTGCGCAAAGCAGGCCTTGTAGACATACTAGGCAAACATGGAGCTACTAATGTGCAGGGCGAAGAGCAAATGAAACTTGATGTATTTGCCAACGAAACCCTCATCAATATATTGAATAACTGCTCAGAGTGTGCAGGTATTGCATCGGAAGAGAATGACAACCATGTACCTTATGAAGATACATTCTCTTGCAATGCAAAATATGTAGTCCTTTTCGACCCACTAGATGGCTCATCTAATATAGACGTAAATGCATCCATAGGCACCATTTTCTCTATTTATCGCCGAGTGAGCCCAGTAGGCACTACCTGTACTGAAGAAGACTTTTTACAACCCGGCAATAAGCTAGTAGCAGCCGGTTACATCATTTATGGCAGCAGCACCATGATGGTATATGCTACCAAATTGGGAGTAAATGGATTTACACTAGAACCCTCGATAGGTGAGTTCTGTTTGTCGCACCCCAATATGCAGTGCAGTGAAATGGGCAAAATATACTCTATCAATCAAGGAAATAGTGTGAAGTGCGATGAAGGTATGCTAGCTTATCTGGCTTACTGCATGGAAGAGAACAAAGAAGATGGCCGACCATATACGCAACGCTACATTGGTTCTATGGTAGCAGATATGCACCGCACACTTATAAAAGGTGGCATATTTATGTATCCTGGCGACAAAAGCGCACCAAAGGGCAAACTGCGCTTGCAATATGAGTGTAACCCAATGGCTTTTATACTAGAAGCAGCTGGTGGCAAAGCAGTAAATAATCATGAGCGCATATTAGACATAGTGCCCACAGAGCTTCACCAACGCGTGCCTATATTTATAGGCTCTAAAAATATGGTGGATAAAGCAATGGAGTTTGTAGGTGCTCCTGCTTTAGCAAAATAGAATCGCAAACTAATTTATAATATTCAGCCCCGAATGCTTAAAACATTCGGGGCTGATTTGCATTGATGGGTTGTTGTTGGATATAGGGATAACGAAATATTGAATACTGCAAGAGTAAATCAGTTTCAACACAGTTTTGCACAGAATACAAACATGAGGCTATGGTGGGCTATTTTCCACTAACTTTGACCGCCTTAAAACAAAGGGGTCATATGCTGCATTTCGAAAGGTTTATTCTTAACAATGGATTACGAGTATTGGTACATACAGATACTGCCACCCCTATGGTAGCGGTGAATCTGCTGTATGATGTAGGTGCAAGAGACGAAGAAGCAGACAGAACGGGATTTGCCCATCTTTTTGAGCACCTGATGTTTGGGGGCAGTGTAAACATACCTGAGTATGACGAACCACTGCAAATGGCAGGTGGAGAAAATAATGCTTATACCACCAATGACATTACCAACTATTACATACAACTGCCTTTACAAAACATAGAAACTGCCTTTTGGCTAGAAAGTGACAGAATGTTGTCACTAGCTTTTGGTGATAAAAGCCTGGATGTGCAACGTAAAGTAGTGTGCGAAGAGTTTAAAGAACATTACCTCAATAAGCCCTATGGCGATGCTTGGCATCTGCTCCGCAAACTGGCATATACTACCCATCCTTACCAATGGCCTACAATAGGTGAGAATCTGGAGCAAATAGAAACTGCACAGCTAGAGCATGTAAAGGCTTTTTTCTTCAAGCACTACAGACCAGTAAATGCGATACTATGTGTAGCTGGCAATGTGACTAAAGAACAAGTAAATGAACTAGCTACAAAATGGTTTGG
>JBIKKS010000455.1:0-14719 GCA_044360235.1 Flavipsychrobacter sp.
TTAGATATAGTTGCCACTGGATATTCATCGACAGGAATGTCGGTATTAAGAAATATAGCTACTTCGGGTGTGATAGATGCTGGTTCGTTTGAGCCTAAGGTGGATTTTACTACGTTGAGTTCGCCAAGGTATGTATCATTGGCTGATTTTGATGGAGATAGTAAGCTAGACATAGCATTTGCTTCTGCATCATCACCTACTAGAATATCTGTATTTAGAAACCAATCAGTTTCTGGAGTTATCAATAGTGGGTCATTGTCTGCATCTTCGTTGTTTGCGGTGTCGTCTCCGTCTGTTTACACTGGTATAGCTGCGGGCGATATGGACGGTGATGGGAGAGCGGATATAGTATTCAGTAATTCTTCGCCTGTATCGGTTAGTGTTATACATAACAATCCTATACAGCCTAATATTGGCACAGCTGCTGTGTGTGTAGCTGGAACAACGACATTAACAAATGCTACGGGAGGTGGAACGTGGAGTTCTGCAAACACTGTAATAGCAACAATTAATACTTCTGGCTTGATAACTGGTATAACTGCTGGTACTGTGTTGGTCAGCTATAACCTGCCGGGTGGGGTAGCAACTACAGTAGTAACAGTGAGTGCAGCACCAGCTGCAGGAACTATAACAGGTACTGCAGTGGTGTGTGAGGGTAGTACTATAGCTATGACCAATGCCACTACAGGTGGTGTATGGTCATCATCGAATACGGCTGTGGGAACCATAGGTACTTCATCTGGTATAGTAACCGGTGTGACTGCTGGTACTACTAACATATCTTATTCTGTAACAAATGCATGTGCTACGGCAGTAACAACAAGGGTAGTAACTGTTAATCCGTTGCCGGGGGCAATATCTGGTACACTGAGTATATGCGTAGCGGGTTTGTCGCCACTGACTACTACAACGTCTGGTGTGACATGGAGCACTGCCAACCCTGCTATAGCAACTGTAGGGGCAAGCACGGGAGATTTATTAGGTGTAAGTGATGGTTTGGTAGCTATAGATTGTCATATAACAGCTACTGGGTGCAGCCGTAGTGTAATAGTAACAGTAAATCCATTTCCTGCTACTGTAACAGGTGCTTCGACTGTGTGCCAGGGAGCAACCACAACATTTAGTAATGCAACTGCAGGCGGTTCGTGGAGCTCTACTAATCCGTCGGTGGCGGATGTGGGGACAGGTAGTGGAGTGGTGACTGGTGTGACTACGGGTACGTCGATAATAGTTTATTTATTGACTACAGGTTGTGGTACGTCCAGAACAATAACGGTCAACTCTGCTCCGGCAGTGATAGGTGGGGCATTGTCATCATGTATAGGAGTGGCTACTACGTTGACCAATGATACCACAGGTGGTGTATGGAGTAGTAGCGACTTAGCTGTAGCCACTGTAGGGTCTGCTACAGGGGTAGTAACAGGTGTAGCGACAGGTACTGCTACTATTAGTTATTCGTTGTCATCGGGTTGCCACAAAGAAGTAATATATACAGTAAATGCTGTACCGGCTGTTATAGCTGGTACACTGCTAGTGTGTCAGGGTACTGCTACCACGCTTACTAATGCTGTGAGCGGAGGTACATGGACCAGCAGCACTCCAGCAGTAGCTACTATAGGAAGTGGTACAGGTGCTGTGGCCGGTGTGAGTGTAGGTACTAGTGCTATAACTTATACGACCACACCGGGTTGTTTTGCTACAAATGTGGTTACGGTTAATACATTGTCAACACCTATTACGGGTACTGTGGTGCTGTGTGCAGGTGATACTGCTACGCTGGCTAATGCTACTACTGGTGGCACATGGAGTAGCAGCAGTAGCACTACAGCTACGATCAATGCCAGCACTGGGTTTCTTACTGGCATAACAGCAGGTGCGGCTACTATCAGGTATACAACAGCTACTGGTTGTTTTGCTACTACAAATGTTACGGTTAATCCATTACCAGTGGCGGGTACTATAACTGGTACACCATCGGTATGTGTGGGAAATATACGCACACTGAGTAATACTACTACAGGTGGTGTATGGTCTTCGTCTACTACTACTGTAGCGACAGTAGGTACATCAGGTATAGTGATAGGTGTGGCAGCAGGTACAACTACTATTTCTTATGTAGTAACCAATTCTTGTGGAGCGGCTGCTACATCGGTAATAGTAACGGTTACCGCTCTGCCAGATGCGGGTACAATATCAGGTTTTACATCTGTGTGTGCGGGTAGTACTATAGCTTTATCGCACTCTCTGGGTGGAGGTAGCTGGTCCTCAACCAACGCACTAGCTGCTACTATAGGCAGTACAGGTGTAGTGACGGGTATAGACCCTGGTACTACTACTATATCTTATACCAGAACAAATATATGTGGTAGTGTAGCTGCAACCAGTATAGTTACTGTAAATCCGTTGCCGGCAGTAATAACTGGTCCGTCTACGGTATGTGCGGCAGGTACCATAACACTGAATAGTGCTACAGCTGGAGGTACTTGGACTAGTTCGCACACAAATGCTACAGTAGGCTCTGGTACGGGATTGGTAACAGGTGTGAATGCTGGCACTGCTCGCATTAGCTACACCTTATCTATTGGTTGTTTCAGAACAACGGTTGTAACAGTAAATGCTATTCCTGCACCTACAACTGGCGTTACAAATGTGTGTGTAGGATCTACACGCACCCTTACAAATGCTACTCCTGGTGGTGTGTGGATAAGCAGTAATACGGCTGTGGCGCCACTAGTGGCACCTACAGCAGGTGTAGTAATAGGGGCTGCGGTAGGTACTGCATCTATAAGTTATACCATGTCGAACGGTTGTAGCAGAGTAGTAGTAGTAACTGTGAATGGTACACCTAGCACTATTAGCGGAACGCTGATGCTATGTGCTGGAGACACTGCAACCCTGACAGGAGACATAGCAGGAGGAACATGGGTGAGTAGTATGCCTAGTAGAGCTAGTGTAGGTGCAACTACAGGTTTGCTAACAGGAGTATCTGCTGGGACTACCCGAATAACTTATATAACAGCTGGTGCTTGTAGCACCAATGTAGTAGCTACTATCAATGCTACCCCTGCTGCTATAACAGGTAGCAATGCAGTGTGTGTGGGTGCTACTACCCCTTTTACCTCAACTACTTCTGGTGGTACGTGGTCTAGTGCTCAGCCATTGATAGCAGATGTGGTAGTAGGTACTGGTGTTGTGGCTGGTTTGTCGGCAGGTACTGCTACTATATCATATAGGCTTTCTACGGGGTGTTTCCGCACCAAAGCAGTCACAGTTAATCCTTTGCCAGATTCTATAGTAGGGGCAACTACTGTTTGTACAGGTACGAGTACTACGTTATTGGGTTATCCGGCAGGTGGCTTGTGGTCATCGAGCAATACGGGCAGAGCAACAGTTTCGGGCATATTGGGTGGTGGTGTAGTAACAGGTGTTTCTTCGGGTGCTGTGGTAATATCATACAGCCGCGGAGCTTGCCGCAGACCTTATTCTATGACGGTAAATCCTACGCCTGCTTCGATAACTGGTGTAGCTTCTGCATGTATAGGCACCACCACAGTGCTAGGCAATGCTACTGCTGGTGGAACATGGGTTAGTGGAAATAATTCAATAGCCACCGTGGGGTCTGTAGCTGGTGTAGTGACGGGCATATCGGCTGGTACTGTAGGTATGTCTTATGTTATGCTGGTAACAGGATGCCGGTCTACTGTAAATGTGACTGTATTCAGTAATCCTACGGCTATTACAGGTACTACAACGATATGTCAGGGCACAACAGCAACATTGGCGAGTACACCATTCGGAGGTACTTGGACTAGTAGCAACACTGCGGTAGCTACAGTAAATCCTTCAACTGGTGTTGTGTCTGGTTTGAGTGGTGGTACTGCTAGGATAACTTACAGAATATTTAGCGGATGTATCAATACGGTAGCGGTTACAGTCAATCCTGCTGCAACTGCAGGAATATTGTCAGGTGCTAGTAGTGTTTGTCCGGCGGCTACTTTTTCTCTTACACCCAGCATTGCTGGTGGGGTATGGAGCACTACTACGGGTAAGGTTTCGGTAACTACATCGGGTGTAGTAACGGGTATTACCGCAGGGTTAGACACCGTTAAGTACAGTATCACTACTGGTTGTGGTACTGGTGTAACTAGGCATCCAGTAACTGTGTATAGCAGACCAGATTCTGGTGTTATAACAGGTAATACCAATGTTTGCTTAGGGCAAGAAGGATTGCTGGGCAATGCGATAGCTGGCGGCTTGTGGGGCAGTGCAAATACTACGGTAGCTATTATATTGCCAACTGGTGTGGTATCGGGTGTGTCGCTAGGTACAGCATTGATTTCGTACACTATCACTAATCTGTGTGGAAGTTCGTCAGCCACTACTACTGTAACAGTAATACCACTATCGGTAGATGCTGGTATCATAAATGGAGCTGATTCGGTATGTGATGATGATACCATAATGCTATCTGCAACAGTAGCTGGTGGAGAATGGAGCAGCACTAACTCGCTTATAGCAGCTATCAATACTGCTGGTGTAGTGACAGGTGTAACGCCCGGTACTGCTACCATCAGATACATACTGGTGGGGCAGTGTGCTACTGACACTGCCGAGATGGTGGTAACTGTGAAATCTGTGTTTGATTGTTTTACTGCTGTAGCGCCAGTAAAGGAAGTAGTGAAGTCTATAACTATTTATCCTAACCCAACAACTGGTAGTTTTGTGATATCCACTCAGGTAGAGGGCACATTATCTGTATTCAGCACTGATGGTAAATTGGTGTTCATTAAAACTATACAAGATGCTGTCACTCCTATAAGTTTGCCTTTGGGAATAACCTCTGGAATTTATGTTTGTAGGTATACTGATATTAATGGCAATGCAAGTATCGTAAGATTGAACTTTCAGCCTTGATAGTAGTATTTGAAATGCTCTAGTTTTTAATTTCTTATGAAAGTAGGTGTCTCTTTTAACTGAGATACCTATTTTCGTTTTATGATGTTGGCATTATGAAGCAGAAGCAACGATGGAAATGGTGTTCTAGTATCACTGGATTGTATGCTGCATATAGCATGAAGGGTGCTTGATTATTAGTCAGTGTGAGTAGTTATTTGAAGTTTATTTTAAATCATTGCAATGAGGAAATACATAGCTGCCTTATTAATGTTGCTTGCCTCTTTATCTCTGCAAGCACAGTATAAAGATTTTGATAGTTTGGTTGTTGCATACAATGCTCAACATGGTTTTAACGGCGTGGCTTTATTGGCGGTAAATGGTAAAGTACAACACAGTAAGGCAATAGGAGTGGCTAATATGGATACTAGAAAGCCAATCAGTCTGGATTCTAAATTCAAGATCGCATCTATGACTAAGGTATTTACTGCGATATTGGTAATGAAGCTAGTGGAAGACCATAAACTGGACCTTAATAAAATAATAGGTGAGTATTTCCCTGCTTACTCTGGTGAGGGTAGGGATAAAGTTACTTTACACCATTTGCTTACCTATTCCTCGGGGATTGAGAATAGGACTGAGTCACTATCAATGAAACCCTTTCAGACTAAAAGAACTCTTGATGAGTTTATCAGAGATTATTGCTCTGGTAGGCTGGTAGAGGTGCCTGGAGTAAAAAGCAGTTATTCGAATACGGAGTATATAATATTGCACAAAATTATAGAAATGGTGAGTGGCAAAAGCTATTCTGAATTCTTGAATGAGGTGATCATTAAGCCACTGAAATTAAAGAATACTGGTGTCAATAGTTATGAGAAGGTACCCAAAAGAATGGTGAAAGCATATACCTTTTCGGATAGTTTGAAAACACTAACACCAGACGAGCCGTATTATAGCGAATTGTATTTTGGGGCTGGTAATATGTATGCTACCTGTAATGATCGGTTGGTTTTTGATCAGGCGATTTTAGTAATAAACTACTGAACAAGCAGTCTACCCAAAAGCTTTTAGAGATTCATGACGATTTGGGGTATACTGCTTATGGTTTTTGGGGATCTACTGGTTGGGGTAATTTTAATGAAAAGTTTTATTACCGAACAGGTGGAATACTTGGTTCTACATCTAATTGGATTCATACTATGGGTACTAACAAGACAATAATAGTGCTGAGTAATACAGATGCTACTAATCTTAATGAACTATCAGAAAAGATATACTTATTGCAATGATTGGTGTTGGTAGTGCGTGCTTTATTGGTGGGTTTGACCGGGGATTTGTGTGACTATTGCCCGATTTATAACCTTCAGGTTCAATGGTGATAGTTGTTTATTACGACTGTTGTACTCTCTTATTTCTATTGAATAGATTGTGTGAGGTGCGCATGCTAGCGGGTACGTGTAGGAACTAAAAGACCTACATTTGTAAGCCAAAATCTGTATACAATTTTGAATGCTGCACATAATACCCAATTGATAAAAAGCGAGGCTTTGCGGCTGGGTTTTATGTCGTGTGGAGTGGCTGTGGCAACTCAGCTTGATGATGATGCTAGGCGGCTAGAGCAGTGGCTGGCAAACGGACGAAATGCTGGCATGGAGTACATGGAGCGGCATTTTGATTTGCGTATTGACCCTCGCAAACTGGTGCCTGGTGCTAAGTCGGTTATCACATTATTACTCAACTATTTTCCAGAGGCTAAACAACAAAATGAAGCACCGAAGATTGCTAAGTATGCATATGGGATCGATTATCATTTTGTTATAAGGGATAAGTTGAATGAACTGCTGGGGTTTATAAATGCCCATATAGGTGCTGTAGAAGGTAGGGGATTTGTGGATAGCGCCCCTGTGCTGGAGCGTAGCTGGGCAGCGCGAAGTGGGCTAGGGTGGATAGGTAAAAACGGCAACCTGCTGACACGCAGCAATGGGTCGTTTTTCTTTATTGCTACCCTAATTACTGATCTTGATTTGGTGGCTGATAATCCGTTTGAAACCAATCATTGTGGCACCTGCACCAGATGCATAGATGAATGCCCTACAGAGGCTATAGTATCGCCTACAATCATAGATGCGGGCAAGTGCATCTCTTATCTTACCATAGAGCTAAAAGACTCGCTAATACCCAGCGAAATGCACAGTAAAATGGATGGGTGGATGTTTGGGTGTGATGTGTGTCAGGATGTGTGCCCATGGAACAGGTTTTCTAAACATCATACTGAATCTGCATTTACACCTATTCCACAAATACTGAACCTATCGAAAAGTGAATGGGAGGAAATGACAGAAGAAGCTTTTCGCTTAGCTTTCAAAAATTCGCCACTTAAGCGTACTAAGTGGAAGGGAATACAAAGAAATCTATCGGCTATAAAAAAGCTGTAAGAACAGTACTTTGTTGCTACTATACTTGCTGTTTTGATTTCTGGGTAAGGGTAATATAGGTAGAATAGCTGAAATGATTTGCCAGATATAGGGTGCTTACAACTTAAGGAGGAGATAGAATTATAAATAAAACAAAGAGGGCTGACTCGTATTATTGAGTCAGCCCTCTTTGTTTTGATACACTATGTAGTATTATTTGTTTACTACAAACTGCATTGACTTGCGGTCGCTGCCAGCTGTAATATTCAAGATATACATACCATTTGCAAGTGTGTTGTTTAGATCAATACGCTCATTGATGTTGCCATTAGTAATGGTTGCGTTACCGTTGTACACTGTTTGTCCCAAGATGTTGGTTACTTCCAGAGTTACAGTTTCGTTGCCATTGATGCTTACAGCACCTTTGATAACAAAAGAACCATTGTTAGGATTAGGCACCAGAACGATGTTGCCACCAAAAGCAGTAGTAACTACACCATTGGTAGGTGTTACAGTTACAATTACAGTGTTAAGTGAAGCTACACCACACAGACCACTACCGGTAACCAAACAAGTGATAGAATCACTGTTAGCAAGGTTTGAAGTAGTGTAAGTGTTCAATGTAGCTCCTGGTATTGCAGCACCGTTTTTCAACCATATATAGGTTGGTGTAGGACCTGCATTTACAACTGTAGCACTGAATGTGATTGATTCACCAGCTTTGATAGTAAGACCAGGATTTGCAGTAATGGTTACTTCTGGAGTGTACACTTCATCTACGTTCATTGTGATTGCATTGCTCATTACATTATCGCTGGCAAGACAAACGTAGTTACTGTTTAGTTGACAAGTAATTACATCGTTATCGTTTGGCGCATAAGAAAGAGAAGCAGTAGTTCCCATTGGAGTAGTACCGTTTTTCATCCATGTATAAGCTGGAGCAGAACCACCGAAAGTTGTAGTAGCTGCAAAAGTTGCGAATGAACCTTTACAGATACTGTTAGATGGCGTAACATTAACTGTTATTGTAGGATTAACGTTAGCAGTAACTGTCATTCCTATGTTATCTGTAACAGCTATTGGAGCAGCACATGTAGCATTGCTGGTAAGTTTTACGCTTATGATATCACCGTTAGCTGGTGAGTAAGCGTAAGTGCCAGTAGTAGAGGATACTATAGTGCCGTTAACTCTCCACTCGTAAGCAGGAGCAGAACCACCGTTTGCGATAACTGCTGTGAAATTAACTGCAGTACCATTACACAATACTGTACCGTTATCAGCAGTAACATCAACTGAAGGCACAACAACTGGTATGATGCCTACTGATGCAGTGCCAGCCATGCTGCGGCTGCAACCTGCAGCTGTAGTAGCTATTACTGAGTAAGTACCAGCTGCAGTATAAGAACCGAAGAACAAAGGAGCACCTGTACCAGTGAATGTACCAGCAAGAGATGTGCCATTGTATAAACGATAAGTAGTGAACGCAGCAGAGCCGCCGATGTTAACATCAGCACCAGCACCACCAGCGCAATAGTTGCCACCACCAGTTACTGTATCTACAGCAGGTAAAGCGTTTACAACCATGTTAGTAGTTCTGAAACAACCTGTAGGCAATGCATATGTAACGATAACGCTACCTGCACTTACACCGTTTGTAGTACCGCTTGCATCTATAGAAGCTACAGATGAAGCACTGCTGCTCCAAGAACCGCCAGGCAAAGTATTGCTAAGGACAGTAGATGAGCCCTCGCATACTGCGGCAGCACCTGAGATGTAAGACGGTTGTGGGTTAACAGTAACCATCGTTCTGCTCATACAACCAGTAGGCATAACATAAGATATTGCTGAAACACCAGCAGAAGCAGAAACTACCTCGCCAGATACGATACCTACTGTAGCTACCAGCGTAGAACCACTTGCCCATACACCACCAGTAGTAGTAGTAGAGAGTGTAGTGGTGCCACCGTTACAAACCTGAGTAGTACCGGTAATAGCAGCAGGAGTTGTGTTTACAATTATGTTTTTAGTGCGCATACAACCTGTAGGTAAAGTGTAGCTGATAAGAACTGCACCTGATGCTGTACCTGTAACTACACCTGTAGTAGCTGTAACAGTAGCCAGTGGGCTGCTATTGCTGCTCCATGTACCACCAGACATTGTGTTGGTGAGTGTAATTTGATTGCCTTCGCAAACTTCGCTTTCGCCAAAGATGTTAGAAGGTAGTGGGTTAACAACAAATGTTCTTGTGCGGCTGCAACCTGTACCTAAAGTATAAGTAACAACAGACGTGCCCGCTGAAGAGCCACTCACTTCGCCCAATGCATTGATAGAAGCTACTGATGAAGAAGTGCTCCATGCACCACCTGATGTAGCAGAGCTAAGGGTAGTAGTATTGCCGACGCAAACACTGGTAGTACCTGTGATAGCTGCTGGCAATGGATTAACAACTATAGATGCTGTGCGCACACAACCTGTAGGTAAAGTATAGTTCACGTTAGCAGAACCAGTAGCAATACCTGAGATTACACCAGCAGCATTTACAGTAAGTATAGCAGTGTTTGTGCTGCTCCATGTACCACCGCTAGTAGCGTTTGACAAACCAGAAAGCTGACCTTGACAAACACTAGTGCTACCTGAAATAGCTGCTGGTAGCGGGTTAACCAAAATAGTTGTTGTTTTGCGACAGCCAGTAGGTAATTGGTAAGTTACAGTAGTGTTGCCTGCAGCGATACCAGTGATAGTACCAGAAGCATCAATCGATGCACCTGGGCCTGATGTCCAGTTACCACCTGTAGTAGCATTGGTAAGAGTAGTGCTTGCACCTACGCAAACATTGCTGCTGCCTGCTATGTTAGCTGGCAACGGATTAACAGCTATAACGGCTGTGTTGCGGCAAGAAGTAGGTAATGTATAAGTGATAGTAGTAGTACCAGTAGTTACACCAGTCACGATACCTGTAGCACTTACAGAAGCTATAGAAGTAGTGCTGCTGCTCCAAGTACCACCAGTGGTAGTGCTGCTGAGTGTAGTAGTAGCACCCAGACAAACATCTGAGCTACCAGTGATGTTAGCAGGCAGTGCATTAACGTTGATGTTAGCTACACGTACACAACCAGTAGGCAGTGCATAAGTGATAGCTGAAGTACCTGCAGAGAAACCAGTAACTACACCTGAAGCAGAGATACCTGCTACAGAAAGGTCGCCAGATTCCCAAGTACCACCAGCGGTAGTATTGCTCAAAGTAACTGTGTTGTTTACACAAACATTAGTAGCGCCAGTGATGCTAGCAGGTAAAGGATTCACAACCATTGCTACACCTGTACGACAGCCATTAGTAGCTGTGTAAGATATGTTGGCAACACCAGCAGTTAAACCATTTACAACACCAGCAGTATTGATAGTCGCGACAGATGCTGCACTTGTAGACCAAGTACCACCAGCGGTAGTGTTGCTGAGTGTAGTGCTAAGACCAGCACAAACTTGTGTAGCACCAGAAATGTTAGCAGGTAAAGGATTAACTGCTATTGTTCTTGTGCGATAACAACCATTGCTCAGAGTATAGCTGATAGCAACATTGCCTGCGCTAACACCTGTAACGCTACCAGTACCAGTTACTGTAGCAATTGCTGATGACTCAGTAGACCAAGTACCACCTGATGTGCTATTAGTAAGCAGCGTAGCACTGTTGACACACAAAGTAGAAGTACCCAGTATGCTTGCTGGTAATGGGTTAACCACTATTGTATTCATAGTGTTACAACCAGTAGGCAATGTATAAGTAACGATAGCAGTACCGGCAGTACCAGCAGTTACCACACCACTTGCATCGATAGATGCAGTAGATGGTACGCTTGTACCCCATGTACCACCCGCAGTAGCGTTAGACAAAGAAGTTGATTGACCAGAGCAAACTGTAAGGCTGCCTGATATAGAAGCAGGAAGCGCGTTAACGTTTACATTCTGTGTGCGACGACAACCATTTGTCAGTTCGTAAGTGATAGTAGCTGTACCAGCAGAAACGCCTGTTACAAGACCTGTAGCACTAACTGAAGCTACGCCCGGTGCATCTGTAATCCAAGCTCCACCGCTAGTGATGCTAGATAAAGCAGTGCTTTGACCCTGACATACAACGTTAGTACCAGTAATGTTGGCAGGAAGTGTGTTTACCGTAACTGTAGTAGAAGTGCGACAGCCTGTAGGTAAGGTGTACGTGATTCTGGCAGTACCAGTAGCAACACCCAACACCTCGCCTGAAGTATTAACTGAAGCAACACCAGCATTGCTGCTCACCCATGTGCCACCAGCATCAGCATTGCCTAGCAGTGTAGTACTGTTCTGACACAATGTAAGCGTACCAGTGATAGCGGAAGGTAATGAATTGACGATGAAACTTGCTGTAGCACGGCAACCTGTAGGAAGCGTGTAAGAAATAGTAGTAGCACCAGGAGCTGCTGCAAGAACCAGACCAGCACCATCGATAGTAGCTACAGATGAGTTGCTGCTAGCCCAAGTACCACCTGCAGTAGTATTAGACAGTGCACCCAAAGTACCCTGACATGTAGATAAACTACCAGATATTGAAGATGGAAGTGTATTTACAGTAACATTGATATTAGCAACACAGCCTTCAGCAGATGTATAAACTATTGGTGCTGTACCTGCAGAAACACCAGTGACGTTACCAGATGTAACACCTACAGTAGCGTTAGAAGAAGTACTGCTCCAAGTGCCACCAGCCAGTGAATTAGATAATGTAGTAGTGCCAGCTTCGCAAACTGAGGCAGTGCCTAGTATTGCAGATGGAACAGGATTAACGGTAGCAACAGTGGTAGTAACACAACCTGAAGGTAAAGTATAAGTAATACCTGTTTGACCTACTGTGTTACCAGTAAGCATACCAGAAGAAGTAATAGAAGCTATTGAAGCGTTATCGCTGCTCCAAACACCACCACCTATTGGATGACTTACTGTAGCATTAAGACCGAAGCATACTGCAGCAGTGCCACTGATAGGCGCTGGTGAGCTAGCAACATTCAATATTTTTGTTTTGATACAACCCAATGGAGAAGTGTAGGTAATAGTAGTAACACCAGCAGAAGCAGGAGTAACAATACCGGTAGCAAGATTGATGAAGGCAACAGATGTGTTGCTGCTCAGCCATGTACCGCCAGTTGTAGCACTACTCATTGTAACATTTGTACCAATACAAGTAGAAGGTACACCAGATATATCAGCTGGTAGCGGACTAACATTGACAGTTATCAATTGTGTGGTAGTGCAACCCAAAGTGTTAGTTGCAGTAACATTATACTGATTAACACCTACAGAAGTAGGAGTAATAACAGTAGATGCGCATGCACTACAAGACAATCCTGTAGCACCAGCCAAACCTGTCCAAGCAAAAGTAGCACCAGTAGCCACAGCTGTAAATGGCGCGCCCGTATTGAAACAAGTAGTAGTGGTTGTAGAAGGTGTAACGCCTAATACTGGAACAGGATTAACGTTCATGCTTCTTGTTGAAGAGCAACCATTAGAGAAAGTGTAAGATACTGTAACCGGACCCACTGTAACCCCTGTTACAGCACCTGTAGCATCAACAGTAGCGTTAGAAGAACTGCTAGACCATGTACCGCCAGTAGAAGTATTAGTAAGGGCAACAGTAGTGCCTAAACATACAGCAGAAGGACCTGTTGTAGGGTTTGGGCCAGGAATTACAGTAACTGTAGTAGGATAGTTGACAGTGCAACCAGCGCCAGCACCAGAACCGTTTAATACAGCAAGATTATATACACCACCCTGAGCCGTAGTAATGTTTGGAACAGATGCACTAGGAGCGGTAGCACTAGTAATAGAAGCAGGACCAGTCCATGAATAGCTGGTAACGTTGCTAGGGCCAGAAGAAACAAGAGATAATGTAGTACCTGAACATACTGTGCCACTTACAGAAACACTACTCACAGATGGAGCAGGGTTTACAGATAGGGTAGCAAATGCATTACATGTAGGGCCAGTAGAATAAGTAATTATAGCAGTACCTGTGCCTGTAGCAGTAACAACACCTGTGCCTGAAACAACAGTAGCAACAGCAGTGTTACTACTAGTCCATGCGCCACCAGTAGTAGCATTAGTAAGCGTTGCAGATCCACCTACACAATAGTTAGTATTACCAGCTATTGCACCAGGAGTAACACAAAGTGGGGTAACAATAACTTGTCCGTTACCATTAGCGCCAGAGAATCCTTGGGTATGTACTACACCAGAACAAAGGGTAGGGTGCGCATAATTTGATCCGCCGCCGGCGCCGCCGTTGTACATAACACCTTGGTTGCCGCCCCAAGTACCACCACCACCGCCGCCTACAGAATAGAATGCACCAGATAAAGGAGATCCTTGTCCTAAGGTTCCTAAACCATTTCCGGTTGTACAAGATGGGCCAGTTTGACCGCCACCACATGCACCACCACCACCACCAGCACCACCTGTAAGACCGCCACCTAAACCACCAGCAGGGCCAAAGTCACCACCACCGCCGCCGCCACCTGCAATAACCAGACGGTCAGCTAAACCACCACCAGATGTGCGTACATCAGATGCTCCACCACCAGCATTTGCATAGCTGCCACCTACACCACCACCGTTGAATCCGCCGGGGTTATAAGAACCATTGGACGGTAGCATAGCCCCTCCGCCCACACGTATCTGTAATACGTCACCTGGCGTAACAGTCAGCGTGCATACCACTCTGCCACCCAATGATACAGGTCCCGTGGTTGCGGAACTAACATATGCACCTCCTCCACAACCGCCTTTGGCGTCTATGCTCACGCTAGTTACTCCAGCTGGTACAGTGTATGTTTGCATACTTCCTGTAAAGTTGAATGTAACCTGCGCTCCGGCTGATAGGCTGCTACCCAACAGGATAGCACCGAGGAACATTTTTAACAAGTAAATTCTTTTCATGCTAAATCAATTTGGGAATGAAAATACAAAAAGTTTAAAATAAAAATAACATTTTTTTAGAAAATCAACGACGATTTGAATAATGTTGATATCCTCTTGGTAAGTCAGTTGTTAAATTTGTCGAAATGGTTATTTTTTTGACTTTTCTGTGACAACAGTATTTTTTTCTGCCATCCATATCAATTTTTCAAAATTTTTCCGGTTGATGATGTTTGTTTTGTATTGTTTTACCGGAAACCAGATGTTGTCGGTTTCTATGTGTCTTTCAGGAAGTGCACTCCACAATACTTTTTTGTTTCTGGTTACTATAAACATTTTTGTGTAGTGGTTGCCCATGCACACATACATAGACCCATCAAGCATTTCAATGACGCTGCCACCTGCACCGAATTTTTTCTGGTAGTCGCCTTCTACAGTACAATTGAATTCCCAAATCTTTTTGAGACTGTCTT
>JBIKKS010000324.1:0-3345 GCA_044360235.1 Flavipsychrobacter sp.
AGCAGGGACAGCTTATGTGGCTGGTAATATTTGCGCTGCTTATGGCTGCTATTAGTGTGTTCTACTACTTCAGGGTAATAATAGCGATGTACTTCAAACCCGGCAACCCAGAAATGAGTAGCCCACTGACAGCAGGTGACAAAGTGATGCTGGCTATAACCGCTGTACTGGTGATACTGATAGGCGTAGCTCCTCAGTTGTTCCTGAACGGCATCTGATATAGATTGCCTCCTTCCTAAAACAGATTGTACTTATATAAAAACCGACACTACACAGTGTCGGTTTTTAGCTTTTAATGCTATGCATCAATAACGATAATGCTAGTAGATTGTGTAATACTGGTTAAGGTTTTTTTGTAGCGACTGCTATGATCTCAGTAGCGGCATTTGTAGAAGCATGGCTACTGCCCAAGCTATGCCAAAGGGCAGCATAATCGGTCTGTAGCGTCTTCTTGTATTGCTCATTGGTAAGCAAACGTGTGAGTGCTTCTTTGAGATTATCTTGGGTAAGCTGATGCTGTATGAGCTCTGTAACTACAGGTTTGTCCATTATGAGATTGACCAGCGATATGTACTTCACTTTTACCAGCTTAGTAGCCAGCCAAAACGATACTGCATTGCCTTTGTAACAAACTACCTGTGGTACACCAAAGAGTGCAGTCTCGAGGGTGGCTGTGCCACTGGTAATGAGACCCGCAGAGGCTTGCTTAAGGAGATTGTAGGTATTGCCTTTTACTAGTAGCACATCGCTGTTACCTATCAACTGGTTGTATAACTCGTCGGGCAGAGAGGGAGCCTGAGCAACTGCAAATCTGTATTGAGGGAAGTGCTTTACCATACCCAGCATAATGGGTAGTTTTACTTTTATCTCCTGTGCCCGGCTACCAGGCAGGAGTGCAATAAGAGGCTTGTCGGTATGAATAGGTACAACTGGAATATTGGTACGTTCATTGCTCACTACCTCTATCAACGGATGACCTACATACCGCACATCGAAGTGCCACTTTTTGTAGAAGTCTACCTCGAAAGGCAGGATTACCAACATTCTGTCTACATCACGTTTTATCTGGTGTACTCGTTTTTCTTTCCAGGCCCATACCTGTGGCGATATGTAGTAGACTACTTTTATACCCTGCTGTTTTGCCCATGCTGCTATGCGGAGATTGAAACCTGGGTAGTCTATAAGCACTAGTACATCGGGGGCAAATGCTGCAATGTCTTGTTTGCAAAATGCTATGTTGCTGAATATGGTGCGCAGGTGTGCTAACACCTCGACAAAGCCCATAAAAGCTAAATCGCGGTAGTGTTTTATGAGTGTGGCACCGGCAGCCTGCATTTTATCGCCACCCCAGCAGCGCACCTCTGCTGCTGTATCTTGCTGGTGTATGGCTTTTATGAGGTTGCCACCGTGCAGGTCGCCACTGGCTTCGCCGGCTATAATGTAGTACTTCATGGGCTTACCAAACAAACATGACTAAAACAATAAGTACTGCATAGAGCATAGTGGCTATGACTATGCCACGCATGGCATAATCGAGTCGCTTAGTATTGCAGTATAAGAAGGGTAAAAGATTGGCTAGGAGGCTCATGGTAAGCACTTTTGATGCCATCTTGTGATCGTGGGTCATGGCATTAAATACAGCGCTGACATCGCGCCCATTGAACCACATAAAGTAAACTAAAGTAAACCCTAGAATAGGCATTAAAACTCCAACAATAAAACCAACAATAGGTACATTGAGGCGCATAAATATAAAATTATGGATGCAATATACAACCGCCAAAGGCATAATTAGCGTTAAAAGCCTGAATGAATTATCTTTGCTGGTACATTTCAACCGACATACATGAATTTCAAACTAAAAAACATTCCGCAACGTACAGTAAAACCCCGCAATCATGGCCTAACAATGGTGATGGATAAGGGTATGGGACTAAATGGTGCCAAAGATTTTCTGTCTGTAGCCGCTCCATATGTAGACATAGTAAAACTGGGTTTTGGCACAAGTGCTGTAACTGCCAACCTGCGTGAAAAGATTGACATATACCAGAATTTGGGTATACCTGTATATTTTGGTGGCACGTTGTTTGAAGCTTTTCTTATACGCAACCAGATAGACGACTACATAAGTGTAATAAAAGACTATGGCCTGAAGTATGTAGAGGTATCGGACGGATCTATAACTATACCCCATCTGGAGAAGTGTGGCTATATAGAAAAACTAGCTAAACATGTAACGGTATTGTCGGAGGTGGGATCGAAAGATGCTGCACATATAATGCCTCCCTACAAGTGGATAGAACTAATGAAAGCTGAGTTGGAATCTGGATCTACCTATGTAATAGCAGAAGCAAGAGAGGCGGGTAATGTGGGTATATACCGTGGATCGGGCGAGGTACGAGAAGGACTGGTGCAGGAGATACTAACCCAGATACCGTACGAAAAGATAATATGGGAAGCACCACAAAAAGCACAGCAAGTGTACTTTATGGAGTTGCTGGGCGCTAATGTGAATCTGGGCAATCTGGCACCAGCTGAGGTTATTCCGTTGGAGTCAATGCGTATTGGTTTGAGGGGAGATACTTTCCATCTGTATCTGGAAAATGATGGCGTAAATGCATTGCCAGCCATAGGAGAATAATCAATGAACCACTAACATTATAACACCACTTTCGTACGGAAAGTGGTGTTTTTTTGTTTGAAAGCAGCAAGGGAATGTAATAGATGGATACTTAGTAATCAGGACATGGTGACTCAACACAATTGTGATGAGATCGATGTAACTAGACCAAACTAGTCTAGTAAAAAACTCATAGTTATAACTTGTTAAACAAAGGCAACTAAAAGTAATCTTATTAATACCAGTGATGTTAGCCCCCCTAAAGACAGCAAACACTAGGGCTGAAAATACCGCTCCACATCCTCTAATTGCAAGTAAGGATACTGCGCTTTCAGGCTCTGTGTTTTGGCAAGGTAGCTTTCCTTAAACCTTCTGTGAGCATCTGTATCGGGGAACCTTGTTCGGTGCCCCTTGGCAGTCATAAGGTCATTGACCCTTGCCATAAGGTCATAGGCCTCTGTGGCTATGCATGCCTTCACAAAGTGTTCCCACACATAGCTGGTAGCCATATAGTTGGGGTGTACAAAGTCGATGTCGTAGTAGCGATAGTCGCGCAGTATATCTATGACCAGCTCATATGCAGGGAAGTAATGGGCATTGGTGTGCATAGCGCACAACTCATGCACTGCCTCTATGAGGCGTGCTTTGCTACGGTTGTTGTCTGTAACGCCATCTCTTATGTGGCGCACAGGGCTTATGGTGAGTAGTATCTGAGCGTTAGGGTT
>JBIKKS010000248.1:0-4139 GCA_044360235.1 Flavipsychrobacter sp.
ACCTGTACGACCACATGATATGTGCAGTGAAACTAGATGGCGAATGGGTGTTTCTGGACGGCACCACCAATGTGCTGCCTCTAGGAGCCAACAGATCAGACTTGCAAGGCAAGGAAGCACTGATAATGATAGACGACAAAAACCACAAAGTGGTAAAAGTGCCTGAAGCACCATCATCTCAAAACGTCATTACAGACAATACTGTAATGAACCTTACTTATAATGACATTTCTGGCACCACCTATCAGCACTTTACCGGATATACTGCCTGGAACAATGCCGAAGTGCTGGCATATAAAAACAGAAAAGAAGAAAAAGACGAATTTGCGCGCAGTTTGGCTATGAGAGGCAACCCCAACTTTGTGGTATCCCACTATGACATAAACGCAAGCAAAAGTGGCAATAAAGACCTAAGCATGAGCACTAACTACACAATGAAAAATTATGTGCAGCGTGTGAAAAAAGATGTCTTTATGAATATGAACGTAAAAACAACGTTTTCTGAAAATCAGGTAAATGACCTAAACAGAAAAATACCTGTATATCTCGAATACAAACGCATCATTAAAGAAACAGTGACCCTGAATGTACCCAAAGGACACAGAGTAACCTACCTACCCAAACCAGCGAAAGGTGGCGTAGATGGACTCTGGAGCTACAACATATCGTACAAGGCAGATACAAAAAACAATACAGTAACACTGACCAAGGAATACGAATTAAAGACCATGAGCATAAAACCCGAACAGTTTGCTGCTAACAACAAACTGGTGGACGAACTTAACCAACAATACAAAGAAACTGTAGTGCTAACTGCCAAATAGTAAGGCCTTATGAAAAAACTGACCTCTTTTATTATCCTGTTTTCTGTAGTGGCACTTACGGTATCGGCACAGAAAAAACTATACTTACAGCAACATCCTCGTTGGATAGAGTGGGCAGACACCCCACTTGTTCACCCTGTACCTCCAGAGCATGCCTCACAGCCTGCTGTAATGCTTATCAACGATATAGGTATAGACTACCGTGTTGAGGGCGATTATATAGTAAAACATTCTTCACAGCACTCGCTTATCAAGGTGTTAGATACCCGCGGCGTTAATACCTACAGCACCATCACCATCCCGCTCAACTTGGGCACCAAAGTATCGTTAGTTAAAGCGCGCACCATATCGCCATCTGGCAAAATACATGTAATCGACAAAAAAAGAATACTAATTGGATATGGCGAAAACAATAAGTATGTAATAGTCATCCCTACCGAAGGTGTAGAAGTGAACTCTGAAATCGAATATCTGGTTAAAGAAATAAACCCATGCGACTACTTTGGTAAAATGTACTTCCAGTACAGTATACCGGTAGCCAAAACACGCTTCACCATTTCTTATCTCAAGAATATGGTGGTAGAAGGAAAGAGTTACAACAACTTTCCTGTTATAAAACCAGAATATATCAACAATCGCAACAGGTATTTGATAGAGATGGACAACATACCTGCTCTGCTGCCCGAGGAAAACAGCTACTATAACCTTAGACGTATGGCGTATGAGTATAGGGTGAGCAACTATCTAAATGAAAACAAAGAGAAAATAAAACTGAATACGTGGAATAATTTTGCACGTAGACATTTTGATTTGTTTTATAAACTCACTAAAAATGAGCGCAAAGCAGCAAACAACTACCTGAGTGAACTGGGAGTGCTGGCAAACGGCGATGAGGCTACCAACATCAGAAAAATAGAACAGGGCATAAAAAAACACATAGCATTGTATGACCGCGTAGATTATGACGAACGCAAAGAAGTAATGGCATACCAATCTATTCGCTCTATGTCTATAAATGCTGCTGGCTACGACAATCCTAAAGATGTACTAGATACCATCATCACCAAAAAATCGGCATCTGAGTATGGCTACATCAAGCTATTCTCTGCTTGCCTTACTCAAGCAGGAGTAGCTCACGAAATAGGTTGGGCTTGGGATAAAACCAAATTCAACTTCGACCCTAAATTTGAAAGTTGGCTGGGCTTGGGCGACCATCCCGTTATCTACTTCCCACACCAGAAAAAATTCTTGAGCCCTATAAACAGATCAATACGTTATCCTATAGTCACTACTCCAGTTATAGGCAGCAAAGGTTTGTTTATTACAATACCTACAAAAGGCGAAGTGACTGGCACACTATACAAAACCAGACGCATTACTCCTCTTACTGCACAAGAAACCAAACACGATATTAGTGCGGTAGTGTCTTTCAATAAAAACATGGACGCCAAGGTAGATGTATCGCACGAGTGGTATGGCTATCAGTCAGTTAATATCCGCTCAGAGCTCCCCTTTGTGCGCAACGAGAATATGAAAAAATATGCTGCTGAAGTACTGGATCTTACCAGCAACTACAACAATATTATCAGTTACAACTTCTCTAACGACGACTACAGTAATTATTACACCAACACTCCACTGACGCTTTATGCATCTGTTAACGTGCCTACGCTAGTTAATAAAGCAGGCAACAGATACCTGATAAAAGCGGGTAAACTTATAGGCAATCAAGACAATCTGTATCCTGAAAAGGAAAGATTGCTCCCAGTGGACATAAACTATCCAAAATCTTACAACTACACCATAACTGTAGATATACCCAAGGGCTACAAAATACTGAACCCTGAAGCTATACGTATGAGTGCCGACTACCTAAATGGCGAACTGGATCAGGTAATAGGTTTTGCATCAGATTACAAACTGATAAAAGACACCAAAAACGGCGATAAGCTGGTAATAACAGTAAGCGAGTCTTACAGCCAGTTACACTTCTCGGTGTTTGAATTCGAGCGTTACCGCAATGTACTCAACACTGCTGCCGACTTTAGCAACCTGACACTGGTGTTAGGCAAGAAGTAAAAAGCTAATAAACTAATACAAATACCAAGGGGTGGCTACTGTGCCACCCCTATTTTTTTGAGCCTATCTATCGCGGCTGCCAATGTTTCTTCTTTTTTGGCAAAACAGAATCTTATCAATTTATCGTCTTTGCCATTGCTGTAAAATGCACTGACTGGTATGGTCGCCACACCATGCTCGCGGGTGAGCCATTCTGCAAATTCCTTATCTGGCAGATTGCTGATGCGCTCATAACTGGCTACCTGAAAGTAACTGCCCCTTGCTGGCTCATGCACAGTAAACTGTGTATCTGCTAGTAATCCCAGAAAGTAATCTCTCTTGCGCTGCATAAGCTCGTGTATAGGCGCACTATCGTTGCCTAGGTGCTGCGCTAGCGCATACTGTGCAGGAGTGTTGACCGTAAAACACAAAAACTGATGTATGCGCCTGAATGCTTGTGTAAATGCCGGTGGGGCTATGCAATAACCCATCTTCCAGCCTGTGTTGTTATACACTTTACCAAAGGAGTAGAGTGCAAAACTGCGGGCACGCAGCTCCTCATGCTCCAGCACTGTATAGTGACGCTCGCCATCATACACTAGTTGCTCATACACCTCATCTGCCAGTATTATGATGTCGGTATGTCGTACTATGTCTGCCAGTTGATCCCAGTCTGCACGGCTCCATATAGCACCTGTAGGGTTGTGGGGAGTATTAACGATTATAGCCTTGGTACGTGTGGTTATGGCATCTTGCACAGCCTGCCAGTCTACCCCAAATCCGGGCGACAACAACGGCACTATTATCGCCTTTGCTCCATTCATCTCTATATTGGGTATGTAGCTATCGTATGCCGGCTCTATCACTATTACCTCATCGCCAGGGCTAAGTATAGCGGTAAAAGCCGTGTATATGGCATAGGTAGCACCTGGCGTCACCGTTATCTCAGTGTCGGGGTCTACCTGCACACCATACCTACGAGCAAAACTAGCCGCTATAGCCTGCCTCAACTGTGGCAATCCCGCCATTGGTGCATACTGATTATAGCCATTGGCAGCAGCATCACCCAATGCCTGCGATAGCCGCTCATCTATATGAAAATCAGGAAACCCTTGCGACAAATTGATAGCATTGTACTGCTGCGCCAATGCGCTCATCACAGTAAATATAGTAGTGCCTGTAGCAGAGTGTTTTTGTGGTAGTTGCATACATGCAAGATATAAAAACTAAGTCGTTAGATATACCGAGTCACCCCCC
>JBIKKS010000249.1:0-4131 GCA_044360235.1 Flavipsychrobacter sp.
ACATATATGCAAACTGCCTGATGGCAAATGATGCAGACTTACTACCATCAAAAGCTATAATAACCTCATCTATATTCTGAAACCGCTCTGGCGACAATAACACAGGACACTCAGCAGCAGCCAGCAAATTGTATACGAATACAGTTGGCACTGCTTGTTCACCATCAAATGAAAGTAAAGGGGAAACAATCATCATGTCGCAATAACGACTTTCGGTTTTCAATATTTCTGCTGGAATACCTTGTTTTACTATTGCAATACCAGTAATGTTGTGCTGTTCACAAGCTTGCATAAATGCGGCCACGCTAGCATCTGTAGTATCTTGAATTTTCTGTTTTTCTTCAGAAGTTAGTACAATCTCTTCAACATAAAACTGACCTGCTATGATGTTCATCCCAGGGTCGTTGATGAAGCTGGTATCTTGTACAAACAGCCCTATGAGACTAGAACCTGAATGGCGAACAATGCTAGCAGAAAAAGCAAGAGCCTCTGCCGAAAAATTCTGAGCATCGAAAATCTGAACTATTCTTTTCATGGTATATGATTTTGCTATTTTGTTAAAACTAAGAATACGCAATATTATTTGTAAAATTCTTCTCTTCCCATGATTGAAGTCAGCCTTATTTATGAGTGGTGTCAGTCACTGACTTTCTAACTTTGTTCTTTCGTTTTTCTACTTTTCTAAAATACCCTCTAAACAGAAAATTGTTTTTTAATGCTTGCATACTTTCTTCAAATGCAACCGTTCCTTTTTCTACATTATTCAAACTAGTATTTACAGATTTCACCATTGCCGGGTCTTTAAGGAGTGCATGCACCACCCCATTTCCATTTTCTATGCTGCGGTGTGTTACAGAAGCTATGCTGTCCAGCTTTGCGAGCACGGCCACAGATTCCTTTGATGCCGCATTGATATTAGCCACAGCGGCTTTGAGGTTGTTAGCCAAAGTATCATTAGCAATTATTGCACCTACAGCACCATTTCCTGACTTTGCATCTTTTATCACAGCTAATAGCGATACAGACATTTCATTAATGTTTTCGGTGGCTATCTGTAAGTTATGCATTGACAAGCGCAACCCGTCTGATAGTGTGGTATCATTCAATATTCGCCAAAGCGCTTTACTTTCATTTATTCGATTAACAGTTGTAATGAGATTTCCAGATATAACTTCTACATTGTCATTAGTATTAGATAGTGTATTTAGCATGTCGTCTGTTACCAATAGATTTTTGGTTAGTAATAGTTCACCTTCTTCTACAGGATCGGCAGGAATTCGAGAAGGAGTAATATTTATGACTTTATTGCCCATAAGCCCTTCATTACCTATACTCACTAGTGCATTTTTTCTAATAAAAGGTTTCATTTCATCTTCAATAAGCAAGTCAACCTCAATAGTGGTATCATTGATAATAGTAATTTTATTAACCGTACCTGCCTGTATACCCGAATATCTGATGTTGTTGCCAGCCATAAGTCCGTTTACGTTTGTAAAACGGGCCCTTAAGTGAAAGGTAGACCCAAATAAACTCTGGTTTTTGCCAATAAGATATAATGATACTACTAGTATTATTACACCAGCAGTTACCAACAATCCTAATTTTATATTATCAGTAGTTTTGTTTGCCATAAGTCATTATTCAAAAAATTGTTTAATGTTTTGATCCTTCGATTGCTGCAACTCATCATAAGTACCAATTGCATAGCAGATACCATCTATCAGCACAGCTATTCTGTCGGCAGTGCGCTCTACACACTTCATATCATGCGATATTATTATTGATGAAGTATTATAAATGCGCTGAATCTCTGTCATTAATGTGCTTATTTCCTTACCCGTCACAGGGTCTAGTCCAGTTGTGGGTTCGTCATAAAGCATTATTTCAGGGTTCAGAATTAGTGTACGAGCAAGTGCTACTCTCTTTTGCATGCCACCAGATAGCTCAGAAGGCATCATTTCTACAGTATGCGCTAATCCCACATTATTGAGTGCCTCCATTACCCGTTTATTGGCTTCTTCTTTGCTGATATGCTTCAGGTGATGCCTCATAGGAAATTCCAGATTCTCACGTACAGTCATAGAATCGTATAATGCATTACTCTGAAAAAGAAAACCTACATGAGCCCGCATTGCATCTAATCCTTCATGGTCTAGCTGTGCGGTATCTTTGCCTAGAATACTGATATTGCCACTATCTGGTATATACAATCCTATTAGGCATTTTATCAATACTGATTTTCCACTTCCAGACCTCCCAAGCACCACAATACTTTCGCCCCTATGCAGATCTAGACTAAAATCGTTAAGCACTACCCTATTGCCAAACTGCTTGTGCAGATGGGAAATACGAATGACAGGTTCGGTAGGTATATTTGATGTCTCTGTGTTCAATTTAGTAAATACTACTTTTTGTTAGTTAAGTCCCAAAAGGTCTGTAATTTGTACAGTTATTAAATCTATGATAAAAATTAGCAGAGAAGATATCACTACGGCTGCATTGGCAGACTTTCCTACACCTTCTGTGCCCTTCTGTGAGTTGTAGCCTTTATAACAACCAATGACACCTATTGCAAACCCAAAAAATATGGTTTTTGTCATGGCAGGCAATACATCACTAAAACTCAATGTTTGGAATACCTGAAAGAAAAACAAAGTTAGGCTGGTATGGCTTTTTATATTGACACCCAAATACGAACCATAAAGCGAAATAGCATCGGAAAGGACTGTAAGTATAGGCAGCATAACTGTAGTGGCCAGCACTCTGGTCACCACAAGATACCTAAATGGATTAGTACCAGATACTTCCATAGCATCTATTTGCTCTGTCACCTTCATAGAGCCCAGCTCTGCACCTATACCAGAGCTAATCTTTCCAGCAAAAATAAGTGCAGTAATAACAGGTCCTATCTCGCGCACTATAGCCAACCCAACCATCACTGGCAACTGTGCTTCTACACCATATGCCATAAGGGATGGTCTTAACTGCATAGTAAGTACCAAACCCATTATGAAGCCAGTAATGCCAATCAGCGGAAATGACTGTACACCTATTACAAAACACTGCCTGATAAACTGTCTCCATTCTTGACGCGGATGTAATAGTTCGCCAAAAAAACGAGAAACGAATAGAGCCATGGAGCCAGCCTCGCGAAGAAAGTCTGTAAGATTTACGGGTAACTTCATATTATGGCGTTATGAGCGGTACTGGCACAAAAAACAAAGATAAGTATTCAATAAAATTTAAAGAGTGACTGCCGTCAGGCATTAGGCCTTATTGAATGTCTACTTTTGACACTTGCATTAGCATGTACCTAATAGCTGCACAAAATACGACATTTATAGCCATTATATACCCCAACAATAACAGCAGTACAGGTATAAAAACAGATAACTTTACGCTGCAATTGAAGTAACACAGTCATAATCATCATGTCTACAAAACTAGAATACACTTCTGCCAGTGATGCAGTGAATCTAATACAATCAGGAAATCGAGTTTTTTTGCATGGCAGTGCCGCTACACCCATAGCTCTAATAAACGCCTTATTGAAAAGAGCAAATGAAATAAACAATGTTGAGATTGTAGCTATATCTACTTACGGTGCCATAGACTGGAATCACCCTGAGGTATTAAATAGCTTTTACCTCAATTCTCTGTTCGTTTCTGACAATGTAAGAGGATGGGCTAATAGCGGTAATGGTGGATATGTCCCTGTGTTTCTGAGTGAAATACCACAATTGTTTGAGAAAGGGATTTTATCACTAGATGTAGCTATGGTGCAAGTATCGCCACCCGACAGCCATGGTTATTGCACACTCGGTACTTCAGCAGATGTGGCCATTAGTGCTGTAAAGACCGCTAGATTAGTAATAGCTCAGGTAAACCCACAAATGCCCAGAGTATTAGGTGAAGGTTTTGTACACATATCTAGATTTGCAGCTGCCATTTGGGAAGACACTCCACTACCTGAGGTAGACTATAGTGCCAAAGCAGATGCCGTGACAGACAGAATAGGCAAACAAGTAGCATCTCTTATAGAAGATGGAGCAACACTGCAAATGGGAATAGGTGCTATACCTGATGCTGTGCTGCGACAACTGGTGCATCACAAAAACTTGGGTGTGCATA
>JBIKKS010000008.1:0-14643 GCA_044360235.1 Flavipsychrobacter sp.
TGTAGCAGCAGGCATTACAAACTCCCAAGTACCACTAGTACCGGTACCAGCAGTTAATGTACCCGGTACAGAAAACCATGCACCAGCACCCTTACGGAAGTAGGCCCTAGGTACATTAGCACCTGAGGTAGGCACTCCCAAACTATCTGCTATTGTTACACCACTCAATGTAATGTCTGCACCAGCACAAGTAGCAAATAATGGAGTGTATGCTATAGATATTGGTATTACTAACTCATGAGCACCTGCTACGGTTACAGTAGTGCCTCTAGCAGCACCATCTATATCGGTGGTGATGGCTGGGGTAGTGATAGGTGCACCTATTTGCATTGCTGTGTTTGCAAGTACGTTTTGTAAGTGAAGGTCTGTAGAGGATACAAAAACAGGGTTAGCATTACCAGAGTTTACATTCTGACCAAAACCAGTTTGCATGTCTGCTATTGAAGTACGGCTAACACCGCCTATATTACCCAATGAACCAGAAGTAGCGAAATATACGTTATTGTTTATGGTGTTAAATACTGTGCTTGCAGCAGCGCAGAAAATACCAGTTCTGTTAGTTACTGCTCCTACCTGTGTATTTACCAATATATTGTTCCGTAAATTGATAGCACCTGCAGTCGCTATGGCACCACTGATAAACATTGGTCCTGATGCTACACCCGCCGCCTGTGATGTACCGCAAACTATTGTATTATTGTATATGTTGAAGCCACTTCCACCAAATGACAAAATTATACCGTAACCATTATTCTGCGGAACAGAAGTGCTACCACTTGACGAGAACACATCACTTATGAAGTTATTGTAGATGTTAATATTAGCAGAGCTACCAGTATTGATTTGAATACCAGAGCAACCAAAGTTCAACCCTGTATTATTTACATTGCTAATTTTATTATTAAAGATGTTACCACCAATCAAATTACCGCCAGCTAATACACCAGTAACATTCACACCAAATGGACCGGACACGCCTGAAATTTCGTTGTCACTAATTTCAAGGTTACTTGCACCTTGTATCAATAAACCTCTTACTCCTATTGAAGTAACCGTATTCTCTTTAATTACCCAGTTCTGATCATGTGGTGCACCAGTAACACCAGATATAAAAGTACCCTGTTGGTTATTAGTAAGGAGGTTATTTTGAATAGTATTATTAGAGTTTGCAGCAGCAGCTGCTGCACCTAATGTTGTACCATCACCAGCCAATATAGACGCTGTAGACACAGTAGCTGATGCACCACTTATAATACAGTTTTTAATTAAGTTATTGGTAGCACCATTCGCTGCACTAGCAGATCCTATCCAAAAAACTACTGCACCAGCAGCACTATTAGTGTTGCTCAATGTAAGATCTCTAGTAGTTCCGCCCGCTGTGTTAGAACCATCAAATGTTACATTATCAGCACCCATTAGTTTTACCAATCCTGATCCAGCAGCTATACTACCTGATATAGATGCTGTTACCCCAGTTGCTGGTTTAATAAGTATAGACGAATAGCTTGCAGCACCTGTCAAACTGCTATTAAGCGATGCCTGTACAGTTTCCGTAGTACTTGCCGTTACAGATACGTTAATTACCCCCTGATGCGTACCAGCATTTATGGCATCGAAGGCTCCTTTCAAGGTGGTGTAGGTCGTGGGCCCTGGTGTTCCTGCCGAGGCTGTTACTGATATCTGTGCATAACCAGCAACAGTTAATAACATGCCTGTAAACAGAAACAAAAATGCCAAATAGACTTTTCTCATAAACAGATAATTTTTAAATTTTTTGCTTTTCAAGGACTTAGTTTACAGCTTTACTCTTTTTAAATAACTCATATACGCAAAAAACAAGCACAATGTGTTGCCTTTTGCGGTCAAATTACCCTATTTTCCTGTTGTACTATCTACGTCTTACTACTTAAATTGGTTTTTACAGTATTATAATTTCAATCTTTGGAGGCAAATTTAACAAAATAAAATTACATTCAAATCCCCCTCTTGATAAAAATAAAATTTATATACTTAACTGATAAATATATTAGAAATTTAACACAGAACCATCACAGATAAAATATTTTATTGCAATTTTGAACCTGATTTTGCCCAAAGATACTAATTGCTACACCTTTTCTGCTATACCTCTCATTATCACAGAATTAATTATTACACCCATTCTCCTTTCAAACACCCTAAAACATCATTTCTAGTTGGAAAAACAGCTCGAAAGTACTTTTCAAATAATAACAGAGCTGAATTTATAGATTAACGACAAGTAAAGCTACAGAAATAACAAAACACAATTTATCAGCACAATATATTCATCTGTACAAAGTAAGGTGTACAAAATCTATCACAAATCGTATTCAATGATTATGCCAGTATAAAAAAACCGCAGTGATCAACTGCGGTTTAGTAATTATAAAATATTCAAACTATTACTCTACTGTAACTGACTTGGCAAGATTACGAGGCTGGTCTACGTTACACCCGCGCAATATGGCTATGTGATATGCCAGCAACTGTAGCGGCACTATCGTTATCAGTGGCGACAGTATTTCTTCAGTCTCCGGTACTTCTATTATATGGTCGGCCAGTTCGCGTATCTGTGTATCACTTTTGTGTATTACTGCTATGATCTTACCCTTACGTGCTTTTACCTCCTGCACGTTCGATACTATCTTTTCATAGGCACTCTGGTTGGTAGCCAGGAAAACCACTGGCATATTTTCGTCTATCAGCGCTATAGGTCCGTGCTTCATTTCGGCAGCAGGGTATCCTTCGGCATGTATGTATGATATTTCTTTCAGCTTCAGTGCACCTTCCAGTGCTACGGGGAAGTTATAACCCCTACCCAGATACAAGAAGTTAGTAGCATCTTTATAAATTGCTGCTATTTCTTTTATCTGTGCATCCAGAAGCAGTGTTTCCTCTATTTTGCGTGGTATGTTCTCCAGCTCATATAGTATCTCACGCAGCTTAGAGGTACCTATTGTACCCTTTACCTGTGCCAGTTGTAGTGCTATTAGGGTAAGCAGCGATATCTGTGTAGAGAACGCCTTGGTAGATGCCACCCCTATTTCTGGTCCGGCATGGGTGTAAGAGCCTGCATGTGACGTACGAGCTATAGAAGACCCTATGACATTGCATATACCATACACCAATGCCTGACGTTCTTTGGCCAGCTCTATAGCCGCAAGCGTATCAGCAGTCTCGCCCGACTGTGAAATGGCTATCACCACATCTTTTTCATTGATGATGGGGTTGCGATAGCGAAACTCAGATGCATACTCCACTTCCACCGGTACACGTGCCAGATCTTCTATCAGGTATTCACCTATCAAGCCAGAGTGCCATGAGGTACCACAGGCTGTAACTATAAATCTACCAGCATTGTCTATACGATTAATGAACTCATTGAGCCCACCCAACTTTATCCAGCCCTGACTTGCGTTCATTCTGCCGCGCAGTGCATCTTCTATAGCCTTGGGTTGCTCATATATTTCTTTGAGCATAAAGTGCTCAAAACCACCTTTTTCAATAGCCTCTAATGAAAATTCAAGCTTTTGAATAGCATGCGACTTTTCTATATTACCCAGTGTGCGTATGGAGTAGGTACCATTTCTATTTATCACAGCATACTCCTGATCATCCAGATACACCACGTTTTTAGTGTATTCTATTATAGGCGAAGCATCTGATGCTATAAAAAAATCATCTTCACCTATACCTATCACTAGCGGGCTACCCTTGCGGGCAGCAATGAGCTGATCAGGATTTTCCTTGTTGAGCACCACTATCGCATAAGCACCTACTACTTCATTGAGCGCTATACGCACTGCATTATCCAGAGTAGTCTTTTCGGTTTTCTGCACTTCCTCTATCAGATTCACCAGTACTTCTGTATCGGTGTCTGAGTGAAAAACATAACCCCTTTTTGTGAGTTCTGCTTTTATGGCTGAATAGTTCTCGATGATACCATTATGAATGATAGCCAAATTACCAGACTGAGATAAGTGCGGATGCGCGTTCCTATCATTAGGCTCACCATGGGTGGCCCACCTTGTATGACCAATGCCTATAGTAGCATTAGTTTTGCCTGGAAGCACAATTTTCTCTAGTTCGCTTACTTTGCCTGCTTTTTTAAATACAGTCATATCACCGTTGAGCAGTGCTATTCCAGCGCTGTCATACCCTCTGTATTCAAGACGTTTAAGACCCTTAATGATAATGGGGAAGGCATCTCTATTGCCTATGTAACCTACTATACCACACATAGTTTAGTTTATTTGAGGCTTGAATATACAACAAAAAGTTTAGCACGGTATATAGGGTTGGGATGATTGCCACCTGCGGCTATCATTCGGTAGGCTCCTATAAAGTCCTGCGTACCAGATATGACGTTCCTCAGGTTGAGGTGTATGGTATCATTACCATATGCTCTTGATCTCATTACCTCCCTAGGTATACCTATGTTATATGTTTTCACAGTTACACCGCTGCGCAAATCTTCACTCAGCTTACCACCCAAAATAGCAAAGGGAGTAATACTTGTAAGCGGATACGCATCTGCTATATTATACCTTCCACCAGCCGATGTACCTTCAGGATACCTGCCATTACTGACTATTCTGGGGAAAATACGGTCGGGGGCTTCAAAATTGTTCATGTATGCGGGCAATAATGTAAGCTGCAACTCTGCCTTGTTGATAACACCTGATGGCAAACTACTAATACCCGGTATCACGATGTCCAGATAGGCCCCTGGCTGGTTTTGCAATGCTATGATACTGTCATTAGGTTGGGTGGAGTTATACAGGTTACTTACCGGATACCTCCCGTAAGAACGAGATACTTTATTATAGAAACCACAGTTCTCTCCGTTGAAAAAATAACGTTGCGTTAATGTATCCGCCGGCCCTGAGTTAGAGTGATAGTAAACTATTATACCCGCACTGGAGTAATCGGTGTTGCCATCCATCCTGAAGTAAGGCACCGCACTTGTTACCTGACGAGCATCTGCAACCTTCACACATACCCCCTTAAACACATCCAGAAAAGCAGTATTGGCAGTAGCCGGAGCATTGGTAGCAGCGGTGAGTGCCGGCTGCAATCTGCTGAGCAACACAGACAGATTCAGCTTCATACGCACACCTGGCTGATACTTCTTGCCTGCTACCTCTATAGAGTCTTTGAGTCTATAAATGTTTACAGACTTAGGTTCACTCAGTGGTCGCACAGCGTCTATTTGCTTTGTTTCGTACGAGTATATAACAGAGTTTGCACCCAGCAATTCATTCATAAAAAACGCCTGATAAGATATAGCAGCATTCTGATCTGCTGTGTCGCCATAAGAGAAACCACTGTAGGGCAATACAATTACTGCCGAATCTATAGTCTTGTCAGTATATACAGCATTACTAGCGTTGACAGGTACCACCTGAAAGTGAGTAGCAGCAGTCAGAGTACCAAAAAATGGATCTACCATACTACCCACACCCTGATAAGTGGCCAAACCCGATATATACACACTAGTTACAGCAGTATCGTCATAATATGTATGCGTGATACAACTGAGCGATGTGTCGTATACCCCCAACTTGTTATCTGACGGGGACACTTGCGAATTGATCAGTGTATTCTCTTTGCAACCGGTTTGCGAAAGCAAAACAACCATTAGTGTTGCCATTATAACCGGTAAGCGGAAACGATACTTCAAAGGAAATAAAATTTTAGTAGGCTAAGGTGGTAAAAGAAATTCTAAGACTCTGTTAAGCTTTTATACAGATCTAGCAGTGGGGTTACATCTTCCTTCCAGCTTTCTTCATACTGTAGCACCTTTTTATACTTAGTAGGCTTCAATTCATCTGTTACCTTTTTGTCTATCAGCTCAGATCCATATACTATTACATCTGCACTTTTACCAGCACCTATAGTCAAAGCCACATTATCACAATCTTTAAAGGGCTCCATATCTTTGTCCTTTATGTCTGTGCTAATGATGGCTTTTTTCATAAAGTTGGGGTTCAACTTCTCTTTAAACTGGTCGGCCTGTGCAGTATATATAACTTTTGAATATCCAAATACTGGCTCTTTTTTATATGTAGTCTTAAGATACAGAGGCACCAAAGAGGTCATCCAGCCATGGCAATGAATAACGTGAGGAGGCCATCCGAATTTTTTAACTGTTTCCAACGCGCTTTTACAGAAGAAAATCATACGTTCGCCATTGTCGTCAAAGAAATTGTCCTGATCGTCGCGGAACACAGACTTGCGTTTGAAGTAATCTTCATTGTCCATGAAGTACACCTGAAGGCGTGCATTAGGAAGAGACGCCACTTTAATAATGAGTGGGTAGTCGTCTTTGTCTACTATGATGTTGATACCTGAAAGGCGCACAACCTCATGAAGGCGGTGGCGACGCTCGTTGATAACCCCGAAACGAGGCATTATAACCCGAATTTCCAAACCTGAATCAAAAGTTTTGATAGCCAGATTGTTTAGTATCTGTGCAAAATCAGTAAACTCAGTGTATGGAGAAAGCTCGTTGGCGATAATTAAAACACGTTTCTTTGTGTCTGCAGACATGCTAAGAAATTGATTATTTGTAAGAAATAATAAAAACAGTCTGCAAAATTACGAAAATATTGAATTCCAACCGTACTTTGCACGCTGCAAACCTAAAATAGTTATATGGTCATCCTCAAACAGACCAAAGACATACAGAGTTTTTTAGCACAACAAAAGGCAGAAGGCAGCAAAATAGGGTTTATCCCTACTATGGGTGCATTGCACAGTGGGCATATATCACTGGTCAATAAGTGCATCAATGACAACTTGCTATCTGTATGCAGCATATTCCTCAATCCTACCCAGTTTAACGACAAAAAAGATCTGGAAAAATATCCTGTTTCTACCGAAAAAGATATTGAATTGCTGCTCAGAGCTGGTTGTGATGTACTGTTTCTTCCCTCAGCCACCGAAGTTTACCCTGGTGGCAGTGACCTAGCTACCACTTTCGACTTCGGATATCTGGAAACTGTACTGGAAGGTGCCACCCGTCCAGGTCATTTCAAAGGTGTGGGCCAAGTAGTAGCTCGACTACTGCAAATAGTGCAGCCCGACACCCTGTTTCTGGGTCAGAAGGACTATCAACAGTGTATGGTACTGAAAGAACTGGTGCAGCAACTAGGCAACAACTCACCTGTTGTCACTATTTGTCCCACTACCCGCGAAGCTGACGGACTGGCTATGAGCTCCCGCAATCGTAGACTTACTATACCTCAGCGTGCAGTAGCTGGCACCATATATCAGTGCCTTGTGTCTATACAAGCCAAACAAGACAATGGCAACTTTACTGTAGTGAAAAAAGAATGCGAAGAGTTACTAACAGCAAAAGGCTTTGTGACAGAATATGTAGCACTGGCAAATGCCAATGACCTGACACTGCTGCAACAATACACACCCGGCACACCTACTGTAGCACTTATAGCAGCACGCATAGGCGAGATAAGGCTTATAGACAATATTCTGCTATAGCATATGCTGCATCAAAAAGTCATTTTATTGTTTTCAGCTTAACTTCGGTGTTCATAAGTACAGAAACTAAAAAATAGAGCGCAGTCTTATGCATCAGACTGCACAATACACACAAAAACCTCAAAAATGTGCTGATAGATAATCATGGCAGAAAAATCAATTACCTGCGTCTGGCTGTGACAGATAGGTGCAACCTTCGTTGCTTTTACTGTATGCCCGAGCATGGTATAGACTGGCTGTCGCGCACAGATCTCATGAGCTATGAAGAAATGCTGCGCATCACCTCTATGCTAGTAAACAACGGCATCAGCAAAATACGCATTACAGGTGGCGAACCCTTTGTGAGAAAAGACATCATGGCTTTTATAGCTGCCCTATCTCAGCTTAGCCACCTCCAAGAACTTACACTAACTACAAACGGTGTGCTCACCGCACCCCACATACCGGAACTGAAAAAATATGGCATCAGTTCTGTAAACCTCAGCTTAGACACAATAGACAGAGAAAGATTTTTCGCCATTACTCGCCGAGACGAACTACCGGTCGTGATGAATACGCTGCATGAACTACTGAGTCACGGCATAGCAGTAAAGCTCAATGCGGTGGTGATGAATGGTAAGAATACGCAAGACATACTACCACTAGTGCAACTTACTAAAGACATGCCAGTGAGTGTACGTTTTATAGAGGAAATGCCATTTAATGGCAGCGGAAATGCCGCTACTTCGCTGACGTGGGATTACATAAAAATACTGGACACCATAAAACAAGCATATCCACACCTCACCAAACTACCCGACCCACCGTATTCCACTTCTTACAACTATCGAATACCGGGCCACAAAGGCAATATAGGCATTATAGCAGCCTACACACGTTCGTTCTGCGGCACCTGCAACCGTATTCGTATCACCCCGCAAGGCATGCTCAAAACTTGCCTTTACGATGGTGGTGTGCTTAACATACGCGACTTAGTAAGGCAAGGAAACACAGACGAACTAGTCATGAACAGCATCACCAACGCTATACACCACAGAGCCAAAGACGGTCATGAAGCCGAAGAAAACTCGGCTCACGAATCCATGGCAGCCATAGGCGGCTAATATTTATTCCATCTTACAAATGCCTGTTATTATTTACTCAAGTTGTGCAGCATAGCAGCCGTCATCTTATCTAGGTCAAACTCGTGTTTCCAGTTCCAGTGTTCGCGCGCCACACTATCGTCTATGCTAGCTGGCCATCCGTCAGCTATCTGCTGTCTGAAATCTGGTGCATAATCAATAGTAAACTCAGGAATGTGCTTTTGTATAGAAACGGCTATCTCTGCTGGCGAAAAACTCATAGCAGATAAGTTGTACGCCATGCGTGTTTTTATAAGCTCTTTCGGTGCTTCCATCAGTTCTATCGTACCTCTTATGGCATCGTCCATGTACATCATAGGCAGATAGGTATGCTCTGACAAGAAACAGGTATATTTCTTATGTTTCAATGCTTCGTGGTATATTTCTACAGCATAGTCGGTAGTGCCACCACCTGGTGCCGACTTCCAACTAATAAGACCCGGATAGCGCATGCTACGCACATCTAACCCCCAGCGTTGATTGTAATATTGGCACCAAAGTTCGCCTGCATACTTGCTCACACCATATACGGTACGGGGCTCTACTATCGTTTGCTGAGGTGTACCATTGCGGGGTGTAGTAGACCCAAACACAGCTATAGAGCTAGGCCAGTATATTTTAGTCAGTTTTTCTTGCACAGCTATATCTAGCAGTTGCAGCAAACTCTGCATATTTATATCCCAAGCTCTCTTAGGGTCCTTTTCGCCAGTAGCAGACAGCACTGCTGCCAGCAAATAAACCTGAGTGATACCTTCTTTTTTTATCAACTCCAGCATTGCAGTAGCATCCATAGCATTCAGCATAGCATAAGGACCACTATCCCTCAGTATAGGGTGTGCCTCCTTTATGTCTGTTGCTATCACGTTATCATTGCCATATACATTGCGCAATGCCAGTGCTAGTTCCACGCCTATCTGGCCGCCTGCACCTACTATCAGTACTTTTTCTTTTTTCATTATTCAGTGTCGAAGGGACTAAAGTAAATAGTAAATAGTTAAAACAAAAAGAAAATGGGGTTCTATGAAAAAAATGTTGCGAATTCATGTCACATTCTTCGTCACGGCACCGCCCACACACACCTGTTACACCCAACAAAGCTTAACATTTTGCCACTACCTGGCACAACATTTTACAGCTACTTTAACCTGCTCACAATCTCACTTCCTACTTTTCACTTACTTTTACAGCCATGTATCCCGACTTCAAATATCTGCTACAAGCCCTCACGGGAGCAGAAATGCCCGAATGGCTCAGTTTATTCAAAACTTTTGGTTTTTTAATGGCGTTGTCATTTCTGGCGGCAGCATGGGCTTCTGGTAGCGAACTCAAAAGAAAAGCGCAGCAAGGCCTACTGCAGCCTCAGTTTCAGACCATAACACTAGGCCTACCCATGACTCAAACAGAGCTATGGGCTTCCATAATCACTGGTTTTCTGCTTGGTTTTAAAATAGGGGGTGTCTTCGGCAATTTTGCTGCCGTATCTCCCGACCCTATGGGTTACCTGTTTTCTGCTAATGGTAACTTTGTAGCGGGTATACTAGTAGCAGCCATAATGGGATACTTAAAATATGCCGAAAAAAAGAAAGAACAACTACCCGAACCTGTTACAAAACAAATTAAAGTCTACCCTCATGAACGCATCACCGAGATCATAGTGATAGGTGCGGTAACAGGATTGGCAGGTGCCAAAATATTTAATGCCCTCGAAACCTGGGACGACTTTATACAAGATCCCATTCGCAGTCTCACTTCATCCAGTGGGCTTACATTTTTGGGAGGGCTTATAGTGGCTACAGTATCTTTTTACATATACGCTCGCAAAAACAACATACCTTTCAAGCACCTGTGCGATGCAACGGCTCCTGCTATCATGTTGGCTTATGGGCTGGGCAGACTGGGCTGCCAGTTCTCTGGCGATGGCGATTGGGGAATATTCAATACTGCTTACATTGCCAATCCGGATGGCAGTATGCGCCTCTCTACCGCTGCCGATGCTCAATATATAAACGACATGGTAGACAAAACTCCCTTCGCCAACATCACAGCTCCTTCTTGGCTACCTGACTGGTTGTTTGGCATGACCTATCCACACAATGTAGGGCACGAAGGTATGCCTATACAAGGTTGTGTGGGCGAGTATTGCAATGTATTACCCGTAAGTGTTTTCCCTACCCCAGTTTACGAGTTTTTCGTATGCGTATCGCTGTTTTTTGTTATGTGGATACTCCGCAAAAAATTACTAGGTGCGCTAAAAATGTTTGGGCTGTATCTTATCCTTGCTGGCATTGAGCGTTTTCTTGTTGAGCGTATAAGGGTCAACTACGAATATGATTGGGGGTTCATTCACCCCAGCCAGGCAGAAATTCTTTCGGTATTGATGGTCATTACAGGTCTATTTCTTATGCTGGTGTACAAAGACAAAGAACCAGCAATAGTAAAACCAGGATAACTACTTACCACCTAGCCTAAACACATCGCCCATACCATACACATGTGTACCCTTATCAGGGCTCATAGCGGCATTGATCATTGCCGCCGACACTATCCCTACATCTATTGGTCTCAGCGCACTCAAGCCGGGTATATCCCCTACTACACGCATCACAGCGATGCCTATGCGCTCCCCAGTGCGTACTTCTTTCCTGTTGCCCGACAGTATACCCGGACGCAAAATATGCACTGCCTCAAAAGTTAGTTGTTGCACGTCGCGCTCCAACTCACCCTTCATTCTCGAATAAAAAATGGAAGAACCCGCATCTGCCCCTCCTGCCGATACAAGCACATATCGTTTTACCCCATTTGCGGCTGCTATCTTCGCCATCTGGTACTGGTAAGTGTAATCTATAAGGTATTGTGCCTCTTTACTGCCAGCCACCTTGATAGTAGTACCCATTGCCGAAAACAATACATCACCAGTCACCTTATTTTGCCACTCCTCGGGTCTATCAAACTTCACAATGTGCTCTTCTAGCTTAACATTATTGATACCTGTACTCCTGCGCACAAAAATCTTAACTGCTCCAAAACTCTTATCACCCAATAACAATTCTACGAGTCGGCTGCCTGTAAGACCAGTGGCACCTAATACAATGGCTGTTTTCATTCCGTAAATATACCCTCTTACCTTCAGATACCTCGCTGCTTATCATTGTCGCATTCCATTGCAGCATTTCTTTACCGATTATGCTACGGGTACGTCTACCCATAATACCAGCAAAATGCTAAAATCTGTGTCAATACCCTACTTTATACATTATGGCTTATTTTTACCCCTTCTATGATAGGACAAACAGGGATAATAGGCAATGGTAGCTGGGGCACAGCCCTCGCAAAAATTTTGACCGACAATGGTCACACTATACATTGGTGGGTACGCAATCAGGAAGCTATAAGCAGCCTGACTACCAGATACAACAACCCCCATTATCTTACATCAGTGAGATTCGTACCTGGCACTATCTATCCTACCGATAATCTAACCGAAATGCTAGACAAGTGCAGCACAGTAGTAGTAGCTGTACCCTCTGCATATGCACAAGGTGTTATAAATCAGATACCCGCCGAAGTATGGCAACAAAAAAACATAGTTTCTGCCATCAAAGGAATATTGCCCGAATGCAACCTGCTACTCAATGACTACATGACCAGCACTATGGGTCTTTCTCTACAGAACTATGTTGCCATTACTGGCCCCTGCCATGCCGAAGAGGTGGCACAGGAGCGACTATCATACCTAACATTCTCTGGACTCAATGATACTCTTACACAAGGCGTAGCAGAGTCGTTCAGCAGCTCCTACATCAATACCACTCACAATCACGACATATGGGGTGCGCAGTACGCTGCTGTGCTCAAAAATATATTTGCTATAGGTGCTGGCATAGCACATTCGCTCGACTATGGCGATAATTTCCTGAGTGTGTACACTACCAATTGCTACCGCGAAATGTATGGATTCCTACAAAGTCATTTCGAGAAAGTTCACCCTTCCGATGAGCAACCAGATTTCCATACCAGTGCTTATCTGGGCGACCTCCTCGTTACCTGCTATTCACTGCATAGCCGCAACCGCACCTTCGGGGCTATGATAGGTAAGGGATATACTGTAAAAGCCACCATCTTGGAAATGAATATGGTAGCAGAGGGCTACTATGCAGCCCGTGGCATGCAAGCTGTAGCTGCTCAGTATGGCATATCCCTGCCAATAGCCACCATACTTTACAATATCCTCTGGGAAGGTCTTTCACCAACCGAAGGATTTAGCAGAATAGAAAAAATGCTCACCTAAAACATATACTATTCTATAATTTGCGTATGCGGTTGTGCAGAATGGAATAATAAATGCACAACTGGATGTGCAGAAAAAGACGAAAGTTGCACAATTGATTGTGCAACTTTCAAAAATCACATGATTTTCCCCTTTGTTAATATACTATGCTAGTGTAGTATGCAATGTAATATTGCAGTTCAACAGCTTAGATATAGGGCAGTTAGCTTTCGCATCCTCTGCACATGCGGCAAACTGCTCGGCGCTTATACCTGGCACAGATGCTGTTACTATTATATCGCTGGTAGTTACTGCTCCACTGTCCAAAGTTATGTCGCAGCTAGTTTCTATTTTCTCAGGTGTAAAGCCTGCTGCACCCAAAACGAAAGATAGTTTCATAGAAAAACAACCTGCATGTGCAGCTGCTATCAACTCTTCCGGATTAGTTCCTACACCTTCTTCAAAGCGGCTTTTGTAAGAGTATTGTGCATTGCTAAGTGTGGTGCTTTGTGTAGACAAATTACCATTTCCTTCTTTACCAGATCCGTTCCAAACGGCAGTTGCATTACGTTTCATGATTGTATTTTTTTGTTGTGTAGATGAGTTGCAAAAGTAAAGTATGAATCCCTTCTTTAGCATTGTTTTTACCAATAGTACTATCCCATCTCCACCCTACAGCACAGATAGCCACACATACCTTGTACCCCATTTGCCCCAATCTTTCAGTCCCCCCATTACGGCATCATGCATTTCTTTGTTGGTTACCTTTTTGCCCTTAGTCTTCATTACATAATCCTCGTCCTTTGTAGCTATCATTTCTACCTTGGTAGCCACCCATGTGGTGTGCAATCTGGGTATAGCTATTTCCAGTATCATGCCGGGCAGTCCACCAAACATTTCAGGTCCACTATCTGCCAGTATATCAGTAGTATAAAAAGCCACCACATACACCGAATCACATATTACACCCACTGCCTTACGGCACTTTATATTGGCTATAGTGCGCACTTCATCTTTGAGCTTCCATTCTATTTTGCGCATTGAATCTTCTATCACAAATTTTTCATCAAAAACTTGCTTTACTGCTGTCACCTTCCTGCCTACGAGGTCTGAAAATACTACATTGTCGGCTGCTGGGTCGCTACCAAAACTTTTAGCAGTTACAGGCACTTCTCTGCCGGGCTTGTATATGCTTCTTTTCCTGTCAAAGCTGAGATCGAAGTACGTAATGCTAAACTTTGGCACCTCAGATTTCATGCGCTCGTACCACGAGTTATTGTCATCGCCATAGTCCTTCATTCGGGCATGCGAGTTCACTTTTTTCTCATATTCTATTTTGCCACTCATAGTGTATTGCCCATAAGTAGCCATATACACCATTACCAGCAGGCATGTCAGTATCATTTTCATAGCAAGTGTGTTTATATTGTTATTCATCATCGTCTTCTACTGCGGTTGCTCCTGGGGTATGTGTAAAGTTCCAAGCCACACTCAGCATACCATATCTGCGTATAGTCAAATAGCTGTTTTGGGTCACCATGTTGCCTTGAGCACTGCGGGTAAATCCTAGGTTTTGATTCAGTATATCAAACACTTGCAGTTTTACTATAAGCTCCTTCTTTTTCAAGAATTTCTTAGAGATAAAAGCATTCCACTTCACTATGCTGTTATTGTCTGTAAATACTGCTGTTTTCTGCCTTATCATCATCGTTGCACTACTACCTATCTCTA
>JBIKKS010000009.1:0-14611 GCA_044360235.1 Flavipsychrobacter sp.
CAATGTAGGCACAGTTATCATTCCAGTGCCAGTAATATTACATGTTGCAGTTTTTGTTACATCGTTTGCAAGTGGAGCAAGTGCATTTGACAACTGAAATACACCCGACACCGCCAGCATATCCAGACCGCCGGCACCTGGTTCAGTATTGGTAGGAAAGTAGGCTTCGTTTTGCCAGTCTACAATTTTAGATGCAGAAGCACCGGAAGGAAAGTCTGATGGAAACACTGAGTAACCATAAATAACAGTACCATTAGGCAAACCAAGATCAGCAAAACGGATAAACACACCTCCTATACCTTGAGATGCGTCAGTAGTGGTTGATACTTCTAGCTTACTATCTGAAGGATCTTTACGCATTACCACCGATGACATTATAGCTATTGGGTTTACCGAACCATAATTAGTAGAATTAAGTCTTAGTGCAGAAGTATAGGAAGAAGGATTTTGAGAACCGCTTAATGCTGTGATACCAGCCACACAAAAAGCATCATGCGCATTTAGTACTCCCCTATCCATTACTATAAACCCTTCTTGTGAGTTTGCTACTATAGTGTAACCTCCTGGAATAATGTAATCGAAACGTTCAATGTTATTATTGTTACCGTTACCATCTGCCGAGTTATTGAATATATTGTCAGTACCTGCATTAAGACCTCTTGCACCGTTAAACATTATCTCCATACTCTCCTGATAAGATTGACGTAGATTGAGCGTTGGACTCAATCCATCGGTAGTAGCCTGATACCACAATAGCTGCCTTGTACCAGATACTATATCGTTGTCATTCCTTCTTATTTTTACGTAAGCTGTAGGAATATTACGATAAGCATAAGTATTAGAGCCAATACCAAACGAACTGAAGTTCAGGATGTTATTGGTAGTACCACTTGCCGTACCGAATTTGTAGGTGTAGCTATCACTTGCCAATGGGCTGTTTTGTGCACCATTGGCAGTATAAGTAGTACCATTGCTGGCAGCAGTATACGTAGAGTTAAACGATTGTATGGCTAGCTGCGAATAACCGCTAATAGCACCTAACATAATCAATGGCAGAAGAAATAATGCCTTAGTTCTGATTGCCATTTTCAATGTAGACTTTGGTTTCATATTTTGAGTTTTTACCCATTTTTGATCACAATCATATCAATATATATTGTAATATATTTCTATGCTTCACACTTACGGGAGAACAAATGTACTATAAAGAGACAACAAATATTAAAAATAATCATTAATGAGTTGTTAATGACCTTTGGTTAACAAGCTGCTTTTTTGAAATGTCGACAAATTTTAAGCTTATAAACAATCACATACACTTATCTTTTTCCGATCAATTGAATAATATGATCCAAACCAAACAGTGTATATCATTTATAAACAAACAAGGATGCAAGAACAGAAATTCAATAATAAATTAGAAATACCGCAGAATCACAACAAATATGCATAACAACTATACGTATTCAAGATTTGTATAAAGCGGAATTTTTAGAAGGACAAATCAGAAAGGGGTGTTATGCCCCAACACATTATGTACATTTGCAGCAGATTCATGCATCGGCAATATACCATAGCACTGGTGGGCAACCCCAACAGCGGAAAAAGTTCACTTTTTAACGCACTCACAGGACTAAACCAGAAAGTAGGAAACTTTCCGGGTGTAACTGTAGACAAAAAAACCGGTGTATCTCATATATCAGATAGTTTCAATGCAGACCTGATAGATTTGCCAGGCACTTATAGCCTTTACCCCAAAAGTGCAGATGAACAAGTAACCTATGAGGTATTACTGAATCATGAGAATGAAAACAGACCCGACCTGATAGTAGTAATAGCTGATGCTGCCAACCTGAAACGCAATCTGCTGTTTTGCTCGCAAATAATGGACCTGAAAACACCAGTTATCATAGCACTGTCTATGATGGATATTGCTAAAAGCAAGGGAATTACCATAGATACTGCCGGATTGCAAAGAATGATGGGTGTGCCAGTAATACCCATAAACCCTAGAAAAAGTAAGGGATTAACGCAACTACGAAAGAGCATAGAGGACATACACAATAATAAACCACCGGTTCAACCAGATTTTATAGCCCTTTCTGCATTGAGCCACAGTTACATGCAGGACATTAAAACTATTTGTAGCCAAAATAGTACCTATGCTGCATTGCACATTGCCTGCAACTATACTGGGCTACAATATATAAATGCTGCAAAACGAATACAAATAGCCGCATTGCTTGGCGAATCGGATTTTCAGAAATCTAAAATACAGGCTGAGGAAATCATCCTCAGATACAAAAAAATAGACACTGTTATTCAAAAATGCGTTGTTACTGATAGTCCGTTGAAAAAAATGGTCATCAGCGACCGAATAGACAAAACATTGCTACATCCTGTATGGGGCAATGCTATATTACTTATAGTGCTCTTTGTCATATTCCAATCTATATTCTGGCTTGCCCAATACCCTATGGACTGGACTGAACAGGCCTTTGCTTCAGCGGGTCAGTGGCTAGGGGGAGTGTTGCCCGCAGGTATGTTCAATGATTTTGTGGTAAATGGTATTCTGGCAGGACTGGGAGGTGTAGCCATATTTGTACCTCAAATAATGATTCTCTTTGGGCTAATAACTATACTGGAAGACAGTGGCTACATGGCTCGTATCAGTTTTCTTACAGACCGAGTTATGAGAACTGCGGGGCTTAATGGCAGGTCTGTGATGCCACTTATAAGTGGAATGGCTTGTGCTGTACCAGCTATCATGGCTGCACGAACCATCCAAAACAAAAAAGAAAGATTAATAACTATTTTGGTAACCCCACTTATGAGCTGCTCTGCCCGGCTACCGGTATATACCATGCTCATAGGACTGGTAATACCTGACCACAAATTGCTAGGCATCTTCAACCTGCAAGGGCTAGTTCTTATGGGGCTATATCTAGCAGGGTTTGCTATGGCTCTGATAGTGGCTTGGGCAATGGACATAATACTAAAAACAAAAGAACGTACTTTTTTCCTGATGGAGTTGCCTGTATACAGAGCTCCTAGGTGGAAAAACGTAGGTATCACCATGCTAGAAAAAGGCAAAATATTTATAAGAGATGTAGGAAAGGTGATTATAGTACTGTCTATAATACTATGGGCGCTGGCTGCTTTCGGTCCACCTGGCAGAATGGATGCAGTAGAACAAAAATATGCCGCCCAAATACTACTTCAGCCAGACAACAAAGAAGCTATAGAAAACATTTTTTCTACCGAAAAGCTTGAAAATTCTTTTGCCGGTATTATGGGTCATGCCATCGAACCTGCTATTCGTCCACTGGGTTACGACTGGAAAATAGGTATAGCACTTATTACCTCATTTGCTGCTAGAGAGGTGTTTGTAGGCACAATGGCTACTCTGTATAGCGTAGGTGGCAGCAATGCTGATACCAAAACACTTACCGAAAAAATGCGCGATGCCAAGCGGGATGATGGAACACCTGTATATACATTGGCTACTGGGGTATCGCTACTTATATTTTATGCGTTTGCCATGCAATGTATGAGTACACTGGCCATTGTGAAGCGTGAAACACGAAGCTGGAAATACCCCATCATACAATTCGCCTACATGGGAGCTCTTGCTTATCTGGGTGCATGGGCAATGTATGCACTGTTTAGCTAAATCTACCTACTCTTTATTTTAGTATAGGTATTCGGCAAGTTTGTATATCAGGGTCTCTGGATAAAAGTTCTATATTATCTAGCGCATCATTCACATCGGGGTATTTTTCTATTAGCTTTATCATTACACAGTCGCAGTAGGTGCGCGCTTTAGATGGGTCGTTTACCCATGTTTTAGCATCATCCATACAGGCTTCTTTAAATGCGTCTTTGTCACTTTGGTTCCAAGTTCTACTGCAAGAAGGCAGAAAAATAACTATCAATAAAACTACAGGCAGCAACTGCTTCATATACGTAAGTATGAGCAGTAAAAGTAGGTGATAATACGATAGCGTAATCTACAAAATAGATAATGACTAGCTATACAACATGCCTCAATGTCTATTTTACATACCTTTACAACTCGATGAATCTTGAGGTGTTGCAGGGGTTGTACCAGAATGATATCCGCATAAAACAAATTGCGGCCGGAAGTTTATTGCCCGGACATAAATTAAGAATATACCTCGACAATCTGAGAGGGTCTTCCGTCAACTTTATAGCAGCTGCTTTGTGGCAAATAGCTGATGCTAATCATGTATTTGTACTCAATGACAGAGAGGAAGCAGCTTACTTTCACAACGACATAGAGCACCTAACCAAGGGGTTGGATATTTGTTTCTTCCCAGACTCGTTTAAGCGAAGTGGCAACTTCAGCGAGCTGCACAGTAGCCATGTGATGCTGCGTACAGAAGCATTAACAAAGTTTACTGGCAAAAAAACCAATAAGAAAGTTCTTGTTACCTACCCAGAAGCTTTGTTTGAAAAGGTTATCAACCCCCTGTCACTTGCTGACAACATGATAAGTATAAAAGTGGGTGAAAATCTGGATGTAGATGCGCTGCTGGATAGGTTTGTGTCGCTGGGCTTTCGCAGAGAAGATTTTGTGTATGAGCCGGGTCAGTTTGCTATGCGCGGTGGCATACTAGACATATATTCCTTTGGCAACGAGCACCCATATCGTATAGAGTTGTTTGATACTGAGGTAGATAGTATACGAATCTTCAACCCCGAAACTCAACTATCTGAGCGCAAGTTGCTACAAGTATCTATTCTGCCCAATATAGAAACGAAGTTTGAAGCCAAAGAAAAAATATCATTACTCGATTTTTTGCCAGCCAATACTATAGTATGGGCAAAGGATTTCAACTTTACGATAGGAAGAATAGAAAAAATGGCAAGCGACCTGCCCGACAAAATGCACACCGGGCAAGTAGCTATAGACCACGAAGAACAATGGCTGAAAGAACTATCCAGAGCCGATTTTGAAACTGATGGCACTTGGAAAGAAAAGATAAAAAACAGGCACTTGTTGGAATGGTATAACCACTCTCTGGAAAAAATAACCGGCGATAAAATAGACACCACCTTTCAGTTTGCCACAGAGGAGCAGCCGGTTTTCAACCGCCAGTTCAATATGCTGATAAGCGATCTGCAAAAACACTCTGCCAACAAATATGTGCCCTACATTTTTGCAGAAAACCCAAAACAATTAGAACGTCTCCGCAGCATTTTCGATGACCTCAATGCGGGCATCACTTTTGTGCCTGTAGCTACATCTATCAGTAAGGGATTTATAGACCATGACAAAAAAGTAATCTGCTATACCGATCATCAGATTTTTCAACGCTACCATAAATACAATGTAAAACAAGCCTACTCTAAAGGCAAGGCTCTAACACTGCGTGCATTGCGAGACCTAGCCCCCGGCGACTATGTAACTCACATAGACCACGGAGTAGGTGTGTATAGCGGACTACAAAAAATAGAAGTGAATGGCAACATGCAGGAAGCCATTCGCATCATATACCGCGACAATGATGTACTGTATGTAAACATCAACTCGCTGCACAAAATCACTAAGTTTACGGGCAAAGAAGGTACAGTACCCAGAGTGAATAAACTGGGTAGCGATGCATGGCAAAAGCTAAAGAACAAAACCAAAAAACAGGTAAAAGACATAGCCGCAGACCTCATAAAGCTATATGCCAAAAGAAAAGCATCAGAAGGTTTTGCGTTTACTACAGACAGTTACATGCAAACTGAGCTGGAGGCATCATTCTTTTACGAAGACACCCCCGACCAAGGAAAGGCTACTGCCGATGTGAAACGCGATATGGAGTCACCGGCTCCTATGGATAGGCTGGTGTGTGGCGATGTAGGTTTTGGCAAAACTGAAATAGCCGTACGTGCAGCATTCAAAGCAGTTGCTGATAGCAAACAGGCGGCGGTACTGGTGCCCACTACCATACTTGCCTACCAGCACTACAACACTTTCAAAGAGCGACTGAAGGACTTTCCGTGCAATGTAGATTACATCAACCGATTCAAATCTGCTAAGGAGAAAAAAGAAACCTTCAAGCGGCTGGAGGAAGGAAAAATTGACATCATCATTGGTACTCATGCCCTTCTGGGTAAGGATGCCAAGTTTAAAGACCTGGGCATACTAATAATAGATGAGGAGCAGAAATTTGGGGTGGGTGCAAAAGAAAAACTAAGAGAGCTACGTGCCAATGTAGACACCCTTACCCTTACGGCTACACCTATACCGCGTACGTTGCAGTTTTCGCTCATGAATGCCCGCGACCTCAGCATTATCAACACACCTCCACCCAACAGGCAGCCTGTACATACTGAGGTGCTGGTGTTTGACGAATATGCTATACGAGACGCAATCTACTACGAAACCGAGCGAGGAGGCCAAGTGTTCTTCGTACACAACAGGGTACAGAGCCTACCCGAAATGGCTGGCATGATACGCAACCTTTGCCCCGACCTGAACATAGGCATGGCACACGGGCAAATGGAAGGACACCAACTGGAAGATGCATTACACAACTTCATACAGCGCAAGTATGATGTGCTGTGCTGTACCAATATTGTAGAGAGCGGTGTGGATATAGCCAATGCCAACACCATCATCATCAACAATGCCCACCAGTTTGGTTTGAGCGACTTGCATCAGTTACGTGGACGTGTAGGAAGGAGCAACAAAAAGGCATTCTGTTATCTTATTGCACCTCCCATGAGCCTGCTGCCCAGCGATAGCCGCAAACGACTACAAACACTAGAGCAGTTTAGCGAGTTGGGTAGTGGTTTTCAGATATCCATGCGCGACTTGGATATACGCGGAGCAGGCAACTTGCTAGGTGGCGAGCAAAGCGGCTTTATAGCCGATATAGGCTTTGAGATGTACCAAAAAATATTGGCAGAAGCCATGCGTGAATTGAAAACAAGCGACTTCAAAGAAGTATTCAAAGAGGAGCTAGACCGCAAAAAAGACTTCGTTAACGACTGCACTATAGATACAGACCTAGAGATACTGATACCCGACAGCTATGTAGCCAACATCACCGAAAGGTTATCGTTGTATACCCAACTTGATGATCTGGAAACAGAAGAGCAACTGAATAAATTTGCACTAGAACTACAAGATCGTTTTGGCCCTATACCTGCGTCGGTTGAGGACCTGTTCACTACCCTTCGTTGTCGTACAGTGGCTTGCGAGCTAGGCTTTGAAAAGCTGATAATAAAGAACGAGCAAATGCGCTTGTACTTTGTCAGCAATCCAGATTCGCCCTACTTTGAGTCAGAGACATTCAACCACATACTACTACACATCCAAACCCGCACCACCAATGCACGCCTGAAACAAGTGGGTAAAAACTTCCTGCTGGTGGTAGACCGCATGAAAAAAATGAAAGACGTACTGCGGTTCCTAGAGGCTATGGTGATAAAAGAAACTGTTCAGTAACGATATTATTTCGCCTAAAAACGAGCGGCTAACTCTGTAAAGAATTAGCCGCTTATTTCGTTATTACTATCTGCATTTACTGAGCTGTCTTAATTAATCTCTGATTTTTGAGCATTGTGTTTTGCTGGTCATACACAGCTATCATATACACACCATCAGCTAGCGTACTCAAGTCTAAAACATCAGCTGCAGGTACATCCAGCAGCATTCTGCCATCTATGCTACTCAATATTGCCCTTACAGGTTGTGTACTGGTTATATACACCTTGCCACTGGCAGGGTTCGGATAGATGTTAATGTCTGTAGAGTTGATATTTGCGACATTTGTAGGTCCTGTCCAGCCACTCAGCACATAAGTAGCAGATACGGCCTGGCAGCCATTGGTATCCGTCACAGCCACTTTGTAGTTGCCATTGCCGGTAGCAGGTGTAGTAGCTGCGGTAGCACCGGGTATGGCTATGAGGTTTTTGTACCACTGATAGGTTACATACATACCACTGGTATACATAACAGTACCGTTGAAAGCTACTGGTGGGTCTGGCAATGGCACTTCTGTTACTGCTACAGCGGTAGTGAGTACGGAGCAGCTGCCTGGCACATTGATATCGCAGATATAACTACCGCTAGCTCCCGCACTATAACTAGGCGCCGTAGCACCCGGTATAGGTGTTCCATTAAACAACCACTGATATCCCAGCGCACTACCCAAACCAGATACACTAGTAGACAGCAATGCACTACCTCCCCAGCAGAAACGGGCAGGAGTGAGCGCTATAGCATTAGGTGCTATGATTACAGTAACTATAGTATCGGCTAACGTAGTAGCAGCACACCCTGTCGCTGCATTTACCACACGCACCCTGTAACCGCCGCTAGATGTAGCTGCATAAGAAACACTGTTAGCGCCAGCCAATGCTACTCCATTGCGATACCACTGATAACTAAAGCCCGGCACAGCATTGAGCGACACACCACTACCACTGCAGAACACTAATGGTCCTCCGGGTGTTATAGTTACATCTGGCAATGGATTGACAACCACTGAGCTAATAGCAGATGCTATAGTGCAACCTGTGGCATTGGTAATCTCTACATAATAATCGCCAGTAGTTGTGGCTGCATAAGTTACATTGGTAGCACCCGCTATTGACCCGGCTGTGCTGTACCACTGGTAGGTATTACCAGCAGCAGGCACAGCGCTTATATTGAGCGTATTGCCCGCACAAAAAGTAAGCGGACCAGATACTGTTATTACATTGGAAGGGGAAGTATTTACAATTATAGATACTGGTGTAGATACCGCCCAGCATCCGGCAGCATTGATAACCCGCACAGCATATGAGCCCGCAGTAAGTGCACTGTAACTACTGCCTGTAGCAGCTGCTATCGGCACACCACCCAGCTCCCACTGATAAGTGAGACCCGTTCCAGTATTGGCATTGAGCACTATAGGCGTACCTGCACAAGTAGAAGTAGTGCCACCGGGCACTGTTATAGTGGCAGTAGCCGGAGCCACTGTTACCGACATGGGTGTAGATAATGTAGCACAACCAGTAGCAATGCTAACGCGAACCTGATAGCTACCAGATGTACTGGCAATATAAGTAGGAGTTGTAGTGCCTGTTATTGGCACACCACCCACAAACCACTGATAGGCAGCACCTGCTGTTGTGCTACCAGTAAGTGTTACAAAATCGCCGGGGCAAAGTACTGTATCTCCAATAGGTGTGATAGTAGAAACTGGCGCTGTAATTACGGTAACTACTCTGGTAGCAATACAGCCTGTAGCCAATGTATATGTAATAGTAGTTGTGCCACTAGCCACCCCTGTCACAGCACCAGTACCTGACACCACTGTAGCAATAGCAGTGTTGCTGCTGACCCATGTACCACCACCCGATGTATTGGTGAGTGTAATGGTAGAAACCGGACATACTGACGATGGTCCGCCGATAGCAGCTGGTAGCGGATTGACAGTAAATGAACGAGTGCGAAAACAACCATTACCTATTGTGTAGCTGATATTCACTACGCCAGCCACATTGCCTGTTACTACTCCAGTAGCGCCTACTATAGACGCTACTGTTGCATTGCTACTGCTCCATGTGCCGCCCGGCGTAGTATTGGTAAGAGTAGCAGTAAGCCCTACACACACCGCTGGTGTGCCGCCTATTGAATTGGGGGTGGCAAGAACGGTAACTGTTCGGGTATTGATGCAGCCACTTACAGTGTAGGTGATCGTTGCTGTGCCTAGTGTTACGCCTGTCACTACACCCGCTGCCACTGTAGCTATAGTATTGTCGCTGCTACTCCATGCGCCACCTGCTGGTGTAGAGGTTAGTGTAGTAGTGCTGCCTTGGCACACTGTCGCAGTTCCTGATGGTGTAGTAGGTATTGGATTAACAGTAACTACTGCTGTGCTGAAACATCCATTAGGTATAATATAACTTATAGTTGCAGTGCCAGCTACATTTCCAGTCACCACCCCTGTAGACACATCTACGGTGGCAATAGTAATGTTGCTGCTAGCCCAAGTACCTCCTGGTGTTACAGTGCTTAATGCAGTTGATTGTCCGGCACATACAACTGGCACACCGGTAACCGCCGCAGGTGAAGTATTAACTGTTATTGTGCGTGTAGCTGTGCAGCCTACACCCAATGAATAAGTAATGGTGGCTGTACCTGTAGCGATACCAGTAGCCAATCCTGCAGCATCTATTATTGCTACTGCTATATTGCTACTGCTCCACGTTCCTCCCGTAGATGTACTGCTTAGTAGTGTAGTACGCCCCTCGCACACAGTAGCAGTGCCAGTTATGGCTGCTACCGCGCCTACTACCGTTACAACTACCGTGCTGCGACAACCAGATGCCACCGTGTAAGATACAGTGGCAGTACCTGCACTTAATCCTGTAACTACACCAAAAACATCCATTGAAATTACACCAGCTCCAATAAACGACCATACGCCACCTGCCGGCGCGCAACTGAGCGGGACTGTATTGCCCACACATACAGTAAAAGCGGCTGTGGTAGTAATAGCCGATGGAGACGTATTAACAGTAGCAGTAGCGGTACTGAAACAGCCCTCTGGCAATGTATAAGATATAGTAGAAGTTCCTGCTGTTAGTGCACTTACCACTCCTGTACCGCTCACAACCGAGGCCACCAAAGGTGTAGACGATGCCCATGCACCTCCTGCCGAAGCATTGAGTAATGTAGTATTGTTACCTGTACACAACGACAATGTGCCTAGTATAGGCCCAGGCTGTGGATTGATAGTCACAATTGCTGTGCTCCTGCAGCCTGGTAAATTCTGATAAGTAATAGTGGTAGTACCTGCAGATACACCAGTGACAAGACCCGTCAAAGCCCCAATAGTTGCTATAGCAGTATTGCTACTACTCCATGAGCTTGCAGGACTTGTAGTAGTAGAATACAATGTTGTTGTATCGCCCTCACAGCGCGATAAAATACCTGTTATAGGACCCGGCCCGGCAATAGAAATCACGTTTACTACCCCTACTGCAGTACAAGTACTACTGGTGTATATTATTGTACATGTATCTACCAGCAAACCTGTTATGGCACCTGTTACCGGATTAATGGTAACTACACTCGGGTTAAGACTCGTCCATACCCCGCCCGGTATAGGGTGTGTAAGCAAGCCTGTAGAACCTCTGCAGATATTGAGATCGCCCTCTATGTCCGGGCACTGTGTACTCACAGTGTAGTTGTCGAAATATGCATTCAACACATCAGGACCCAGCCCCACATACCTCACCGAATAATTAGCATAAAAACCAAAATGCGTCATAGCTACAGCAGTATAGGTGGCATCTGTCGCAGTTCCTTCTAGCACCAAACCACCAATAGCAGGATCGGCAAAAGTAGTAGCACCATCATCTCTTACAAACAAACTCCAAAAATTGGTAAGCGGATTATAGGTTACCCTCACGCTGGCATAGTTAGTAGGCGCTGCCAATACAGGCGAGGATGTAGCCAGTGTCGTAACCGTTCCCCACAGTCCACCAGTATACCTTATAAGCCTCAAACTACCCGGCACGCCATTATTGTAAGCTACAGCATAGCCATTGCCTGCATTGTGTACGTTAGGGTCTGTACAGGCTAGCACCACCACAGCATTATCTGTGCCGCTGCCTATACCAGTGGGCAGCGAGGCTGTTCTCATATTAAATGTCCACCTTACGGTAAAAGGATTGAGCGACAAAGTAGGATTAAAAGGTGCTGCATAACTCGCTAAAGCTGCTGTAGCATGAGAGTAACCATTGTTGATAATACCTACCGGAAACGAAGCTGCGGAAACCCAAGCGGCTAACTCATTAGTTGTCAGCACCACCGACCCCACAGGCCCACCTACCTGCACCGATGCACTGCTCCCCGGCGTAACATCTGTGCTCCCACCAGCTATTGCAAAACCCGCTGGAGGAAAACCTGGAATAGCAGTAAAATTATTGGTGTATACAATAGTTTGCGCAACAGTATAATTAACTATCGATAAAACCAAAAACATAACCGACAAACAAAAACGTAACAGTCTATTCATAGTACAAGTATTGTAATATTTTCAGCTTAGCAAGGTATGGAATTATTAAACAAAATGCAAAAACACTATACGGTAATCTTCAACCTAACAATAACTATTTACATTGCAACTAGCACATCATACATGACTGCACTAGGCACTGATAAAATTTATAGATTTTCATCTACTATGGTGCAACTTATACAAAATAGCTTTTTTGACAACAAAATCTATATTTTAACCCTATTAGCATATAAAGCATTACTAAAGAATAGTTGGATAATATTAGTTTATCTTTACTGATATCACACCTTATAAAACAATAACATATGGAACAAAACAATCCTCACAATTCATCTACAAGCAGCAATGGCGCTGCAAAGTGTCCCTTTTCGGGCGGAGCACTGAAACATAGTGCAGGTACAGGCACAGGTAACCGTGACTGGTGGCCCAATCAGCTAAAGCTGAACATTCTCCGACAGAACTCCTCATTGTCTAATCCAATGGAGTCTTCTTTCAACTATGCTGAAGCATTTAAGAGCCTTGACCTTGCAGCATTGAAAAAAGATTTGTTTGATCTTATGACCACCTCGCAAGACTGGTGGCCTGCTGACTTTGGCCACTACGGACCATTCTTTATACGCATGGCATGGCACAGCGCCGGCACTTATCGTATATCGGACGGCAGAGGTGGTGGCGGCTCGGGTACACAACGTTTCGCGCCACTCAATAGCTGGCCCGACAATACCAATTTGGACAAAGCAAGATTGCTACTGTGGCCAATAAAAAAGAAGTATGGCAAAAAAATATCGTGGGCAGATCTCATTATATTAACTGGCAATTGTGCACTCGAATCTATGGGCCTCAAAACATTTGGATTTGCAGGAGGACGAGAAGATGTGTGGGAGCCTGAAGAAGACATATACTGGGGTGCAGAAAAACTATGGTTAGACGACAAAAGATATACTGGCGACCGTGAATTGGAAAACCCTCTTGCCGCTGTGCAAATGGGGCTGATATATGTAAACCCTGAAGGACCTAACGGCACACCTGACCCTATAGCCTCTGCGAGAGACATACGTGAAACATTTGGCAGAATGGCAATGAACGATGAAGAAACTGTGGCACTCATAGCTGGTGGGCACACCTTTGGCAAAACACATGGTGCCGCTAACCCGGGCATTTATGTAGGCAAAGAACCCGCAGCTGCTGGCATAGAGCAACAAAGCCAAGGTTGGCACAATAGTTTTGGTACAGGCTCTGGCGCGGATACCATAACCAGCGGGCTGGAAGGTACATGGACTACCACCCCTACACTGTGGAGCAACAACTACTTCGAAAACCTCTTTGGGTTTGAATGGGAATTGACCAAAAGCCCTGCTGGCGCACACCAGTGGAAGCCTAAAGGCAATGCTGGCGAAGGCACAGTGCCTGACGCACACGACCCCAGTAAAAAACACGCGCCATTTATGCTCACCACAGATCTGGCTCTGCGAGAAGATCCTGCTTATGAAAAAATATCTCGTCACTTTTTTGCGCACCCCGACGAGTTTGCTGATGCCTTTGCCCGTGCTTGGTTTAAACTCACGCACCGCGATATGGGTCCTCGCAATCGCTATCTAGGACCTGAAGTACCTGCCGAAGTGCTGATATGGCAAGACCCTGTTCCAGAAGTTACTCACAAACTGATAGATGAGTCAGACATTGCTATACTCAAAGACAAACTACTGCATTCAGGACTTACAGTTTCCCAACTAGTTTCTGCTACCTGGGCTTCTGCCTCCACTTTCCGTGGCTCTGACAAAAGAGGCGGTGCCAATGGCGCACGAATTCGCCTATCCCCTCAAAAGTATTGGGAGGTAAATAATCCCGGAGAATTGGGCGCGGTATTGGGGGTAGTGGAATTTGTACAAGATTGGTTCAATAAAGCTCAAACCGATGGCAAACAAGTATCCATTGCAGACCTCATTGTACTAGGTGGCTGTGCCGCAATAGAGCACGCAGCAGGATTAGCAGGACATACCGTGAAGGCACTTTTTACACCAGGTCGCACAGATGCTACTGCCGCAGATACTGACATAGCTTCGTTTGCAGTATTGGAACCCAAGGCAGATGGATTCCGCAACTACATTAAAAGTAATCAGAGAACATCTGCAGAGGAAATGCTAATCGACAAAGCTCAACTGTTGACACTTACAGCACCAGAAATGACAGTGCTGATAGGTGGCATGCGAGTACTGGGCACCAACTACGATAAGTCTGCTCATGGATTGTTTACTACCCGCCCTGGCACACTATCTAATGATTTCTTCCAGAATCTCTTGGATATGAACATCAAATGGAGTGCAGAATCAGAAGCTCAAAATGTGTTTCAAGGGCGTGACCGCAAAACCGGCGAACTAAAATGGACAGGCACTCGTGTGGATCTTATTTTCGGCTCTAACTCAGAATTGCGTGCACTAGCAGAAGTGTATGCATGCGAAGATGCACAAGAAAAATTCATACACGACTTCGTAACAGCATGGACTAAAGTAACCAATCTCGACCGCTTCGATCTGGCATAAGAACCTGAAAAGAACTAATAATAAAATGGGCTGTTT
>JBIKKS010000250.1:0-4097 GCA_044360235.1 Flavipsychrobacter sp.
GTATGACTATGCGCTAGCTAATGACTACCGATTTTTGAGCTATGGTGATGGCAGCTTGCTGTGGGGGAATAAGAAATAGCGTATGCAAAAAATGAGAGGGGTGCCACACAGCACCCCTCTCGTAAGTTATAGCAAGGGAGGTATTATTTGCCAATTTGTATTTTTTCGAAGAAGGTTTTGTCTTTGGTTACTACTTTGATGGTGTAGGTGCCGGCTGAATTGCTGCTAAGATTGAAAGGCATGCTGGTGGCACTGTAGGGGGCGGTGTGCTGCACTACTACTCTGCCCAAAACATCTGTTATAGTGACTACTGCATTCTGAAAAGGAGCTGTAGCATCTATCCTGAAATGTCCGTTAGAAGGATTGGGGAAGACCCTGATGGAGGTAGCGGCATTGTCAGTAACAGACACGGGAGGTAGTGTGGCGCAATCGAGTATGTTGATGGTATAGGCTATGGATTGGGAGCCATTCATGGGGCAAGCATTGTCTACGTAAGTGACATAAAACGTATGTAGGCCATGAGTAGCTGCCGAGCCTGTCCAAGATAGCGTACTAACTGGAGTGGGTGTGCCATTGCCGGCGATAGTGAAGGTGGCACCAGCAGGTAGGCTGCTTGGGGTGACGTATAGGGTGTCTGTAGCGTCGGCATCGGTGGCGGGTATTTGTACTGAGAAAGAGCCTGCGGTGTCGCACACAACGAGGTTGACACTATCGAGCAAGGTGCAGCCTACGGGAGAAGTGTAACGACCACGAGGGAGGTTATTGGAGGTGCTATTGACGAGTATAGTTATCTCGCGCTGGAGGGAGCCTATAAGCACACCCGCACGGTATTCTTTGATTTCGTAAACGGCTGCGCTGCGCTGTGTGTAGTTGGGCGTGAAGGATAAATTTCCAGTAAAAGCATTAAAAGAAAATGAACCAGCGGCAACCTGAAATGGTGTAGTGGCAGCTATGGGAGTGCTGCCCCAGGCTGTGCCTGTGTAGGTGACAGAGCTACCAAAGGATGTACAGTTGCTAGTGCTATTAATAGCAGGAACGAGGGTATAAACAAGGCTATCGCCTTCTGCATCTATTGCTACAGGGTTGTAGGTTTGGGGGAGATTGATGGCATAGTAAGGCAATGGTATGACATTGAGCACAGGATTGGTGTTGTGACCTGAGCTGTTGTTGAGTGTAGCTTCCATTTGCATCATAGTGCTTCCTGCGCCTACTATATTAGTGATAGCAGATGCCCTACCAGCAGAAGATGAGCCGTAAGTACCATTGAACACAAACCGCCAAGAAGTAGAGGTAGTGGGCAAGGTGTAAGTAGCACTATATTTGAAAAGTGTAATGCCAGGAATAGGAGATGTGATTACAGCGCATTGTGAGCTGTCGCCGGGGCATAAAGGAGGTGTGACCTCTGTGCCAGATGATGGTGTTTCGACAGCTAGGGTAAGTGTGCTTACATAAGTACTGCCATTGTAGATACATACAACGGGTAGGGCGGTGGGTAATGATGCAAAGGCGCCAGTACTAGCAGGACCACAATCGGCATAGAATGCCATAGATATTTTGTAGGTAGTGCCAGACACCCAAGAGTAAGTGAGATCGGCACCTACAATGTGAGAGGCAAAGGAGCCTAATGAGGGCACCAAAAAAAGTGCGCAAAAAAGCAAAGAACGGTGGGGGGTACGAAGGTGCAGCATCTTGATTTGAGTTTTGGGTAAAAGTGGGAGAATAGATGAATTAACAAATAATTAAGCAATAATTATGCCAACTTCTGTGATCAGTAAGGCATATCAAATTAAAGATTAGTTGGGTAGGAGTAAGTATATTATTTGCCTGCAATTAATAATGTGTGAGTGAATACTCCTAAATACAAGTGTATGTAGCATGTAATGGTGGATAAGCCAGATGCACTAAGGGCGGGTATCTGTGTGAAAGATGCCCGCCCTTTGTGTAGAAATTGTGAGTGATTCTTAACTATTACTCAGTAAAGAATTGAATAAATCTTTGAAGCTGATGCCGCTGGAAAGTTTGTTTTTGCTGAGGAGGGAATGCTCGGCAAGACCATGCAGTGCAAACTCCATGAGTACGAACTTGCTAACGCCATCGGCATTGGGCTGATACTTGTGAATAAGGTCTTCGAGGCCCTCTACTGCGGAGAGGGAATCTGTGTATTCTTTGTTGTTTTCATTGTCCATGATGTCCAGAATATTGCTCTGGGCAAACCAATTGATGATGGATACGTACTCTGAGTTTTCCTTTTTCTTTTTGAGTTTTGCTGGGTCGGGGAAGAACTCGAGAAAGGTATTGCGGATGGCCATACTGATGAGGTTGTGCGCCACTATAGCCGGGCCTTCCTGCTCGCCCTCGTACACTAGTTCTATCTTTCCATTGATGGCTGGTATGGCAGCATAGAGGTCTACAATACGAGCAAAAGAATAGGGTTGTTTGTTTTTGAGGAAGCGCAATTCGGCAGCACTTATCAGGCTTTCGTATGCACTGATAGTGAGGCGGGCACTAACACCACTCTTAGCATCTACATACTCGCTTTTGCGAGCTTCGACTGCTATCTGCTCTACCAGTGTTTTCAGTATTTCTGGCACTACTATTTGTTGCTGTTGTTCGTTGAGCTTAGCCTGGTTTTGGGTGATTTGTTTTGAAAACTCTACGGACTTAGGGTAATGGGTCAATATCTGCGCACCTATTCTGTCTTTGAGGGGAGTGACGATATTGCCACGGTTGGTGTAATCTTCGGGATTGGCGGTGAATACAAACTGAATATCGAGTGGTATGCGGAGGTTGAAGCCACGTATCTGCACATCGCCTTCTTGCAAGATATTGAAGAGGGCTACCTGCAAGCGTGCTTGCAGATCGGGTAGCTCATTGATAACAAAAATGAAACGGTTGCTGCGTGGTATGAGCCCATAGTGTATCACTTCTTCGTCAGAGAAAGACAGTTTGAGATTGGCAGCCTTGATGGGGTCGAGGTCGCCTATGAGGTCAGCAACACTTACATCTGGAGTGGCTAGTTTTTCGGCAAAACGCTCGTCTCTGTGTATCCAGTTTATGGGGGTAGCATCGCCATGCGTGGCTATGAGGTGCTTGGCATACTTAGATACGGGCTGCATGGGGTCGTCATTGAGCGGGCTGCCGGCTATGACGGGTATATATTCATCGAGCAGATTGACAAGCTGGCGAGCCATTTTGGTTTTTGCCTGCCCTCTAAGTCCCAAAAACAAGATATTGTGGCGGCTAAGTATGGCACGCTCTATCTCGGGAATCACAGTGTCTTCGTAGCCATATATACCTTCAAAAACTGGTTGTTCGGCCTGTAGTTTTTTTATCAGGTTTTCGCGTAGCTCGTCTTTGATGGTTATGAAGCGGTAGTTTGCTTTTTTCAGTTCGCCTAGTGTACTGATATTAGGTATTGGCATAATTATAGTTTCTTTCTTTTGTTGTTAGTGTAGTCTCTGAATATCATTTCGCCCAGCCCTTTGAGGCCAGTGAAGTAAGCTTTGCCTTGATTGGCCTCTGTGAATTCGTCTATGAAGTTTTGAAGGTATCTGTCGTTTGCCACCATAAAAGTGGTGATACCTATTTTGCTGCGTTTGCAGGCAGCTGCCAGTGTAAGGCACTTGCTGACAATGCGCCTGTCCAGCCCATTGCTGTTCATGTAGTAATGTCCGTTTTCTTTGATGCAAGATGGCTTGCCATCTGTGATCATAAAAATCTGTTTGTTGGTAGCCTTCTTTTTGCGCAAGATAGACATAGCCAATTCTAGCCCAGCAACGGTGTTGGTATGGTAAGGACCTACCTGTAAATAAGGAAGGTCTTTGAGCTGAATGGGCCACGCATCATTGCCAAAGACGATGATGTCGAGGCTATCCTTGGCGTAGTTTCTATTAATCATTTCTGCCATAGCCATAGCCACCATCTTGGCAGGGGTTATGCGGTCTTCGCCATAGAGTATCATGCTATGGCTTATGTCTATCATAAGTACAGTAGCGGTTTGTGTTTTGAACTCTTGCTCGGTTACTAGCAGGTCGTTTTCTGTAAGTATAAAGTCATCGAGCCCATTATTGATCTGTGCCTGCCTGATAGAGTCTATC
>JBIKKS010000252.1:0-4091 GCA_044360235.1 Flavipsychrobacter sp.
TTTGAATATTCGATTGTTGTTGATGTTAACTGTGATCAAGGGATAGTAAAAATTCCCTTCCAGTATTTTGGAGTAGGAGCTCAGCATACTATTGTTGGCACAGGTACAATATCCAAAGACGGAACTGTTACGTTGAACTACTCTATTTATAACCTTAATACCAAGATTACTGAAAAATACACCGACATTCTAAAATGATTATTCTCGTTAGCTATTTTATTCATCGCCTTTTTGTTTGTTATTAATTTATCACTTCAAAACTGCCAAAGAAATAATAATCGCAATAATATACTGTTTGTTTATCCAAATTTTTTTGCCACAATATCTTTAAATCTTCAAAATGAAAACTAATCTAACAAGCATTTTGGCGTTCTTGCTTATTTTCTTTGGTTCCTGTAAAAAAAAGGAAGAAAATTCAGGTGCCACTTTTCAGTTATCAAATGTCAGCGATCAGGTTGTTATTAACAATCAATCGTTAGAGTGGATAATTCCAATAGAACATAAATCTGGTCCACAAGAAAAGGTAACAGTATCGATAAAAGGTTTGCCTAAAAATGTTACTCTATTGCTAGACAGCACTACAGGTTTATTGCCATTCAATGCTGTTTTTAAGATGAGTGCCAAATTCGCGAAACCAGGAATTAACACCATATCAGTAATTGCAAAAAGCGAGTCGAATGTGACAAAACAATATGACGTCAATTTTACTGTAAGCCCTTCATTGGTATGTGCTGAAAATTTAATAGGCGAATACATTAATACTGTAAGTATTAGGAATGACACTACTTTCCCAGAGAGAAATTACTACAAAGCTAAAGTCACTTACCATTCTAAAAAGAAGGTAACTATTGAATGTGATTGTAAGGTATACTATAAAGTTGTAGCTGATGTCTTCTGTGATGATGGCACTCTGAATATGCCGCTTCAATTTATGTCAAGTACTATAGGCAATTCGATAGTAGGTACTGGGACAATATCACAATCAGGCACGATTACGTTAAAGTATGCTTTCTATGATGCTGATAAAAAAGTCACTAGAAATTATATTGATATACTTAACTAGGAATTTTCTTTCTGCTCCATTGGGTATTATTTGGATAATGGCTTTTTCGTGATTTTGTAAGGTGCTTTTTTGCATGAATAAGGATGTGCATTTACAGGAAGTGAATGTTAGCAAAGGTGTAAGTTGTATGAGCTGTTTTTAATCGTGAACAATGACCACTATCCTCAATAATGAAAGTGTGTTCATTTGAAAATAACAAGGTCAAAAATTGGTAGTTAATCTTGAGTCAACTCATTTACTACTCTGATAGCTGTTTCTAAAGCACCATGCACAGTTGCGCTATGCCCTTTATAATTTGTTGCTTCACCAGCAAAGTATATTTTTTTATCAATGTTTTTGGCTAACGCTATTCTCTGTGTAATTCCTCCACCCACTATTGGGTAGGAGTAAGCGCCATGTATGTAAGGTTCTTTTGTCCAATCTATGATGTAAGCTTCATCAAACGAAGCACTAGCTACATTGCCTCCGTACATTAAATCCAATTCTGCTAATAGTACATTAGTTGCATCGTTGCCAAGATTGCTTAAGTATTCTGCCTTTTCACCCATTACAAATGTTGTAAGTATAGGTGTGTTACTTTTTCCCAATCCAGGTGTCCATATTACTACTGAGTTTGTTCCACCTATTATTGAACCTGTACCTTCGTTCCAAAAACGGTTTTTGAATTTTAGGATTATTTTCATTCCAGCACCCATTCCTATTTTGGAGATAGCTGCTTTTTTTTCAGCAGGTAGTGCAGGAACAAAGTTTATTGTTTCCTTTTTTAACAGTGCTAGAGGTGTTGTTATTATCAATCTATCTGCTGTATAAGTTTGGCTGTTCTTTGTCTTGACCGATATCTTTTCGCCACTGTAATCTATATCAACAACAGCATTATTCAATAGTACCTTGTTTATTACATCATTGTAGTGATGGTTCAGCACATCTTTGTACGAGCCTGTTTTTAGGTTGTAGTTATCATCGCCACTTTCCCACAGGTTATCTTCTTCTGTTATGCCTTTTATGCTTAGTCTACTATTGCTGGTGCCGTATTCATTGCCAATAAGTGCATTTGTAATGTTGAAGTTGGCAGGGTTGTTGCCTTTTGCTACTTCTGCTTCCAGTACAGTTACTTCGGCACCATTGTAGTTGCTAGCAGCAGCCACGAATGTTTGTGCTTGTGTTAGGACACTATCACCTGCCCAATCTGTTTCACTTTTTAGTTTGTTATTCAAAAAGTAATAATCCTCACCATTTGGTATATGCAGTGTGACACCAGGTGTGCTAGTTACTAATTTATACCATTCAGAATTTTTACCGTGTACTTCTTCTGCACCTAATTGTATATCATATTCTGCCATTCCACTAAGTGCTCTTATTCGGCCACCTGTTTTATCTGTTGCTTCTAGTATCGTAACATTTAAACCCAGATTCATCAGTAGCTTGCTGGCGTGTAGGCCTGCTATTCCTGCCCCTATTACTATAACATCTCCTCGCCAATTTCCGGTTTTTGTTTCATCATCTTTTTGGCAAGAGGATAATAACCAACTACTACCAAGGTACAATGCAGGGAAAGTCAGTAATGTTTGTTTAATAAATTTTTTGCGCTCCATATTGCTGAAAGATTCTTATGCAATATAAAGTATTAAGCTATCTGAAGCAAAGTAGTGGTATGTTTTCTAAAAATGAGGCTTAATGATTGATACCTTTTTGTGTTGCTACAGGGTTCTATTTATTGTTCCATCTTTTGTTGGTATACATGCTACCAATTACTTTTTTACATTTGACATAAGATGGTATTGAGCAGATTTTGGTTGATTATTGTTATAGTGTCGGTGGTGTATATATTGGGTATGCTGGCTACGGGCAATGTATACTCAATAGACTATGCGGTAAATGGCAAAAAAGATGATGCCCTGGTGGTGCGCGAAACCTATTTGCCACAACTACCTGCTGGCCTGCGCGATAGTGTGCTGGCGAATGGTAGCTATGTGGTAAAGGGTGCTACCCGAAAGCAGGATACTACCTACACTGCTGAGCGAGGCATAGTAAAGGTGACTACTGGCAAACAAGCTACTGATGGCATATTGCCTACCTGCAAAAGTGCTATACTAGACCTGCTGCTGCCGCTTATAGCCTATCTGTCGTTTTTTTGTGGCATACTACAGTTGCTTATAGACTCGGGTGCATCTGAGAAGTTGGCAAAGCTGTTGAGTCCGGTATTTGTGAAGGTTTTTCCGGATGTGCCAGCCCGCCACCCAGCGATATCGTATATGACACTCAACTTTGCTGCTAATTTTTTGGGGCTCGATTCTGCTGCTACGCCTTTTGGGCTGAAAGCTATGGAGAGCCTGCAAGAGATAAACCCCGATAAAGAACGTGCGAGTAATGCCCAAATTATGTTTCTGTGCTTACATGCTGCGGGGCTCACGCTGATACCCACCTCTATAATAGGGTATAGAGCGGCACAGAATGCCCAAAATCCGGCTGATGTGATGCTGCCTTGTATCATCACATCTTTCGTAGGTACTATGGCTGCGCTCCTCATTGTGGGCATTCGTCAGCGCATCAACTTCAGGAGTGGGGTGCTGCTACTGAGTATAGGGGGTATAGCAGGGCTACTAACGGGGCTCATGTTTTATATTACCCACCTAGGCATGGCGGAGAAAAACCATTTTACCAACAATATATCTAACGTGATATTGCTGGTTATCATACTCAGTATACTGGTGTATGCATTTATGCACGAAAAAGTATTTGCTACTGCAGGCAAAAACGTATTTTCTTCGTTTGTAGATGGGGTGTCATCGGGGCTCAATACGGGTATTACTATATTTCCGTACATACTGGGTATGCTGGTGGCTATATCACTGTTTAGAAATAGTGGTGTGTTTGAGATAATATCGGGGGGCATAGCCAAGGTATTTCTGATGATGGGGGTAGATAGGGGTGTGGTAGATGCGCTGCCTGTGGCCATTCTGCGCCCGTTTAGTAGTAGTGGGTCACGAGGGTTTATGATAGATGCTATGCAGACTTATGGTGTAGATTC
>JBIKKS010000253.1:0-4088 GCA_044360235.1 Flavipsychrobacter sp.
CTTCTTTCGCAGACCCCGAGGAATTGGAAGAACTATTGGAAAGGTGCGACTCATCTACTGTAATCTATTTTGTAAAGACATCTAATACTTTACGCTCCTTTGCGGCACTTAATCTATTAAGCAGACTTATTTTTTTACCACCTCAAGACCGTCGTTCTAAACTCAGAACACGGTGGACTTTTTCGCCAATAAGGCTGCAAGTGGAAAAAAGAGAAAAGAAAATTGAAGTAATTCTAGGAAAAAGCAGCGTAAAATGGGGGATTTTGTAATTTGTGCGCGTTTAAAGATTATAAATAATACTTGGTGAAGATTCTAACGTTTCTACCTTGTACCACGTCATAATATCCAGACGCGTCAAAAATCAATTCATCTAACTAAAAAAAACAAAAAAGATTATGAAAAAAATTCTAACCCTAGCCATTACATGTTGCGTAATGATGTTAGCAAAGCCATCCTCGGCAGCAATCCATGGCACTTTAGGTGCTTGTGTAGGAGCAACAAGTACATTGTTCGATTCTTCGTCCTCTGGAGTAATGGGACCAGGCACATGGTCTAGTAGCAACGTTGCAATAGCTACAGTTGGCGCGAGTACAGGTGTTGTAACTGGTGTATCGGTAGGTACAGCTATTATAACATTTGTTGGCACAACAGGTACTTCTACTGCCATATTCACAGTTTCCCCTACCCCGTCTGCCATTACTGGCGGCAGCACACCATTTTGTGCTAGCACCACAGTTACTCTATCTAGTACTACCCCTGGTGGTGCATGGTCTAGTAGTTCTAGTGTAGCAAGTGTTAGCCCTGCAGGTGTTGTTATCGGTTCTGGAAGTGGTACAGCTACAATATATTATACCGTTGGTACGGGCTGCTCTACTAGTACTATAGTTACTGTAATAGGCACTCCAGCAGTTGATTCTTTAACTGGTCCTAGTTCTGTATGTATTGGCGGCACAGCTACATATGTATGTACAACTTCGGGTGGTACCTGGAGCACCAGCAGCGCTGGAATCGGCACTATCTCTGCTACCGGTGTATTAACTGGTGTATCAGGTGGCACAGTAATAGTTAGCTATTCTGTATCTGGCACATGTGGCACTGGCGTACGTACAAGGGCAGTAACAGTATCTGGTAGTACCGTAACAGGTACCATAACAGGTACTACTTCAGTAGCTACTGGCTTCACTACTTCTCTGTCCAATTCAGTGAGTGGTGGCACATGGAGCAGCAGTAACCCAGCAGTAGCTACTATAAGCGCGTCTGGCGTAGTAACAGGCGTAGCTGTAGGCACATCAGTAATTTCTTATGCGGTAACTGGTTGCAGTGGCTTAGCATATGCTACTACTATTGTAACAGTAACAGCTGCTAATTGTATTTCTGGTAATGTATTATTTTCATCTGGTGCAGCATATTACGGTCCAGTAAGAGTATGGCTTATCAAGTATAATCCTAGCACATTGATGCTAACTGCTACAGACTCTACTGTAGTATATGCTAGTGGTACAAGTGTAGGTTATTCATTTTGCGGTATGGGCACAGATTCTTTCCGTGTTAAAGCAGCATGCGACTCTTCATCTACACCTACGACAATGGGTTACTTACCTACCTACCACACTTCTAGTGCATTCTGGAACACTGCTACTGTTATCAACCACGTATCAGGCACACACGATATCAATAAAAACATCACTATGGCTTATGGTACTGGCACTACAGGTCCTGGATTTATAGGTGGCAGCGTAACAGCAGGTGCTAATAAAGGTACTGCAGAAGGTGATCCTGTAGTAAACCAACTAGTATATTGTATCAATGATGCAACTGGTGCTATTTTGCAACAAACATATACTAATTCACTTGGTCAGTATTCATTCAGCAATCTGCCTACAGGTGCGACTTACAAAGTATATCCTGAGCTGATGAGTTTTACTACCACTCCATACCCTACTATTTCTTTGACCTCTTCTAGCTCATCAGTAACTGCTGCTAGCTTCAGAAAAAACACTTTGCCTAAAACGATCACTCCAATAACATCTGGCGTTGCTGAAGTAAATGCAAATAATGCTGGTATCAGTGTATATCCTAACCCAGCAAAGGGTGCTATAAATGTATCTTGGAACGCAGCTACTACAGGTACAGCGACTATCACTGTAAGTGATGTTACAGGTAGAATAGTACTAAGCACTACAGCTGATATGACCAGTGCAAATGGCACTACTAAAGTTGACGTATCTACGCTTAATGCAGGTATGTACCTGATAAGTGTAAAAAACAATGGTGTTAACTACAATACGAAAGTTAGCATTCAGTAATACTTGCTTATAGGTCTGTAAATAATAAACCCTCGGAAAAACCGAGGGTTTATTATTATACTGAATTAATAAAACTACTTCTAAACAATAGTGTCACCTTAGTTTTTATACTCTTTCAGAGCTACTTCTAGGCAGTCCATAGCACCATTTATTGCATCTGCATTGAGTACATAAGCTAGGCGCACCTCACTTTTTCCTTTACCCGGAGTGGCATAAAAACCAGCAGCAGGAGCCATCATTACAGTAGCACCATTGTATGAGAAACTTTCCAATAACCATTGGCAGAATTTCTCAGCATCATCTACAGGCAACTGAGCAATAGCATAAAACGCACCACCTGGCATTGGGCATATAACACCTGGCATAGCATTCAATCTGTTTACCAATAGGTCGCGTCTTGAATTATATTCGGCATGTACTGCACTGAAATAATCTGATGGAAGGTCTACTGCTGCCTCGCCCAGTATCTGAGCAAATGAAGGAGGACTGAGTCTGGCCTGAGCAAACTTCATAGCAGCATTAAGTACTTCTTTGTTTTTGGTAACAAATGCACCTATTCTACCACCACAAGCACTGTATCTTTTAGAAATTGTATCTAACAAAATAGCATGCTCTTCTAAACCAGGCAATGATAACGCAGAAATGTGCTTGCGGTCGTCATAGCAGAACTCGCGGTATGCCTCATCACTCAGCAAAAACAGGTTGTGCTTCAGGCATATTTCCTTCAGTACATTCAGCTCCTCAGCACTGTACAGATATCCGGTAGGGTTGTTAGGATTGCAAATCATAATAGCCCTAGTGCGAGGTGTGATGGCTTTTTCAAATTCCTCGATAGCAGGAAGAGCAAACCCAGTTTCGATACCAGATGGAATAGGCACTACCTTAACATCAGATGTAATTGCAAAACCATTGTAATTGGCATAAAACGGCTCTGGAATGATAATCTCATCACCAGCATCCATACAGGTCATTATTGCAAACAAGATTGCTTCTGACCCACCAGTAGTAACAATAATGTCGGAAGGTGCAACATCTATATTATTACGCTGATAATAAGTGGCTAATTTAGTCCTATAACTCTCAAAACCAGCACTCGGGCTGTATTCCAAAACCTTCATGTTGGTATTGCGTACAGCATCCATTATAGACTTGGGTGTTTCTATATCAGGCTGACCAATGTTGAGGTGATATACTTTTGTGCCACGCTTTTTTGCAGCATCGGCAAATGGAACCAGTTTTCGTATGGGCGAAGGTGGCATATGTCCACCACGATGTGAAATTGAAGGCATGTGACAAAGTTAAAAGCAAAAACTGAATGCAAAAAAGCTATTTGCAGAATAAGTGAGATAAAAGACAGAAAACTAGTAAAAGAACAACAATAGTAAACTGTAATATTTAAAATGCCATGCCCAATCCAAATTCGGCATACTCAGCTACTACGCCATGCGTATTAAGTAATGCAGACAAAAAGACCTCTTTTGCCAATCCTTTCTCTTTATTAATCAAATAATATTTTGCACCCATTTTCTGATATATTGGGTCAAAATCTAGAAACGTTTGTTGATAATATACCCCTAGCATTGCTATCAGTCCTACCCTACCTAACATATACTCATGACCTAAAAAAACACCTCCATCCCACGAGTGCTGTTTTTCCCTGCCATACTCTACACCGTAATTAATGAGAAAAGCATGTACCTCTTTGTGATATGCTATATCAGCCCCTATAATAAATTTGTTTCTGCTCCACATTCTTTTGCTTACAGACACAGCACCTATATA
>JBIKKS010000254.1:0-4070 GCA_044360235.1 Flavipsychrobacter sp.
TTTTTTTCATTTTCAGCATTGCTTGCATCACTCTTTGAGCTGCTGCTGGATCAGTACTATTCATAAGTCTGCCTAGTGCCGTAGGGATTATTTGCCACGATACTCCGAACTTATCTGTTAGCCAGCCACACATCTGCTCTTCACCACCATCGCTGAGTTTAGTCCACAATCTGTCAACTTCTTCTTGTGTTTCACAGTTTACAAAAAATGAAATTGCTGGAGAGAATGAAAACATTGGCCCTCCGTCCAGAACCATAAATTGCTGACCATATAGAGAGAAGGAACCTGTAACGATATTTTCGCCAATTCTATTGACATTACAAACTACAGCATCATCAAACACAGAAACATAAAAATCCATTGCTTCTTCAGCTCTTCCATTGAACCATAAGTAGGGAGTAATTTTTTGCATATTGTAGTTCATTATTTATTTTCACAAATCTATATCACTATACCTTAACTGATGTTACAGCATTGCGACAATGTAGCGGCGAAATGCGACATAACTAGTCAGTAGATAAGTATCTCAAAATTGACATAGCTACATCATCTACAGTATTGCCAGAGTTTGACAATACAATTACTCCTATTTTCTTTTCTTCCACAAACCCGCAAAACGAAGTGAAACCAAAAGTAGCCCCGTTATGCCAAACCAGCTTTTGCTGCTTGGGTGCCTTTGCCAGCATCCAGCAGAACCCTACTGTGCTATCTTTAGCATAGGGCAAAGCAGAATGCGACAATGAAAAATCTTTATTCACTGCATTCATATTAGCTTTCATGTATGCTAGCATATCTGTCATATTACTACGCAAGCCGCCAGCTGCCTGTAGGTCTCCTACATGCCAATAAGGAGTAAGCAGTCCATCTTTTTCTCTATATCCTTTTGCCATATTGGTATCTGGGCTATTGGTAATGGCAAAATAGGTATTTTTCATGCCTGCTGGTTTGGATAGGTATTTGTCTACTAGTTCTTGAATAGGCTTTTTGTAAACAGTTTCCAGTATCACACCTAGCAGCCCTACACCTAGGTTAGAATACTCCATATTCATACCAGGTGCAGTAGCCAATGTAATTGTAGTTAGGTATTCCATTAACATAGATTTATTATAGTTCCGGTAAGGGTCATTTTCGTCATATGATGGCTGTGCATCCAGATTTTCCGGTATTCGGGGCAATCCAGATGTATGGTTAGCTAGATGTTTTACCAATATTGGTTTTCCTTCATATTGCAATTTAGGGTAACTGCCCGTAAGGTAGTTACGAATATCATCGTCAAGTTTCAGCTTACCGTCATTTACTGCATGAGCTAGCAGAATACCAGTAAATGTTTTTGTTAAAGACCCTATTTCATAAACAGTTTCGTTTGTTGCCCACTTAGCACTACCCTTCTCTGCCTCTCCATAATGATAGCTTTCGGTATTGTTATTATATATTATTCCTATACTCAAGCCAGAATTGATAGTATCATTGAGGTATCCACAAGCCACAGAATCTATGTAACGCTGTATTTCTGTCTTCAAAGGGTTGTCTGTCATTAAAGCTCTTTTACATTTTTGCGTAGATACAATCCTTTCTCTGTAAGGCAACCATTGCATACCTGCTATATTGTTGTCCTTATTTACATAAAGTTTTAGTAGTAGTTTGCCGTTTTCAAATCGCATAACGTAATTTGAACTATCATATACATCATGTTTCCACGAAATAATGTTGCCCAGTTGTGCTTTCAGATTATTTCTAAAGAGTCCTGTAATCTGTTCTTCTGTGGCATTTTTCTTAAAATCTTCTGTAAGCATGCCATAAATTTCCTTATACCTATCGGCATTATACTTGTCGGCAAGTGCATTGATGACAAATTCTTTGTTTTGTGCCAATGCAACTATTGAGCCAGCTATAAGGACATTAAATGCAAATACAAATTTCAGTAGCTTGTACATGTTGTAAATATTTAATCGTTGTTATCTAATTCAAATAATGATTCTAAAGGCACTTGAAAATAGCGGGCAATTTTTAGAGCCAGAATAGTAGAAGGAACAAACTTTCCAGTTTCTACAGCATTAATTGTTTGCCTTGATACCGAAACACTTTTTGCCAGTTCCTCTTGGGTTATATTTCTCTTTGCACGCTCCACCTTTATACAGTTTTTCATTTGCGCCTACTTTTTAGTATGTCTTCAAAAAAATCCTTAGCATACATCTGATAATAAAACAATACTAAGTAAAACAACAGCAATGCATTCAACTGCCACTGCGGCAGCCAGCTACTATCGGCAGTGCAAAAAGCCATAATCTTATGAAATACACGTAGCGCAATAAGTATAAATACACTCCACTGTAACGACACCAGCCTTATGTGCCGCACCATTTCATCTTCTGTTTTCTCTTGGGCACCGGCTATCATTAAGTAGCCCAGCAATACAGATACCTGTATCAGCAAACCTCCTATGTGTGTCACATCATCCGGATCGTAGGCATAGGTGCTGGCATACAAATAGCCACACACCACCATTATAAGACCTATTATTTTAAAATACCTTGGCAATAGCATATTGGGTATCATAATATAGATTTTAGAACAAAGATAAACAGACTTTACAAAATGTCAACTTTACTTTACATTTTAATCAGAATAAAACAAGAAATGTGAATTATATGCCAATAAAAACCATTTAACTAATTTTATACAGTTCAACTGCTACTTTAGCCTTACAAAACAAACAATATGAAAAATATAGTAATGACAGCAGCTATCACTGCAATATGTGTAGGAAAAACTCATGCACAGGTACCAAATAGTATATTTGTAATGGGGACTGGTGCATATGAGAGTAACGGAAGTTACAGAATGGGAAATTTGGGACTAGGATATCAGCTTGATAAACATTGGACATTAGGTGTCATTGGTGGTTCATCTAAAGTACAAACACATTTAAAATGGAATCAAATTGGTGCTTTTGCCAGATACAGTTCTTATTTCAGTAACAGCCAACATTTTTTTTGGTTTGCACAAACACAAGCAAGCTATATTATAACAACTGAGACAATATCTGCTACTCCATCATATGATATAAATAATAAAATGTTAGGCGTTTCAGCAGCAGGTGGATTTGGCATTCATTTTGGCAGAGGATATGCAGCCAATGTTACCCCTATAGGTTTAGGGTACAATATTGGTTTGCAAGAAAATTACCCAAGCCAGATTTATAATAAGAATCTAATATTCACTGTAAATATCAGGCCCGAAATCACTTTCAGCAAGAATATAAGCTGGAAAAAACGCAAACCAGCACCGGCAAAAACAGAAACAAAGGAGTAAATCATATACTCATACGGATGCTAAAAAAAATTGCATCCGTATGTTTTTCCTGATTACGAAAACATCTTTTCCCGTTTTTGAAAACTCATAAAAATACTTGACGGTACATTTGCGCATTCAAAAACAATTTTTACCAACATGTATAAAAAAATAACACTAACCCTTGCAGCAGCAACTGTACTAATCGGAGCTTGCAAAAAAGACAAAAATGATTCTTCAAATACCCAAACGCCTAAAGTTCCTTACACCTCGCTTACCACCACTACCAACTATTTTACCACATTCAAAGGAACAGACAACACTACATCAGTAGATTTTTCGGGGCAAACAACCCGCATTAACATGCTGAAAGAGATGGATGCCTACGTAAAATCTTTTGCTTCGGCTCCACTTAGCGCGTCTAAGTTGAAAGGTATGTTTGAAAATACGGGCAATCAGTTTACATCATCGACCCTAAACAGTGCTACCGATAAAACAATTGTATCTAAAACAGCACAATCATTCAGTGCCACAGAAGCAGATCTTGAACGCAACACATTCAGAGGATACTTTGATTCGGTAGCATCTATAAGTGCTTTTGCAACGCAAACAGCCGCTCAGGGTGTACCAGGCAAACTAGGCACTTATCTAGTAAATGGCAAAGGATTTGAGTATGCCCAGTTTATACAGAAAGGTCTGATAGGTGCAATGCAACTAGACCAAATCTGTAACATATACTTAGGTACAGAAAAAATGGCTGCTGATAATAATACAATAGT
>JBIKKS010000255.1:0-4061 GCA_044360235.1 Flavipsychrobacter sp.
TCTCCTTCATCGGCATTGCAGACTATAAATTTTACGTTGCCATCTGTGTTTTTGCACGACTCTAGTTTGAAACCAATAGGAAAACCAGCACCACCACGCCCACGCAAACCTGATGTTTTCAGTTCTGCTAGCAACTGCTCGGGAGTCATTTTAAGTGCCTTATCCAGTATTCCGTAATAAGGTTCGATACCCGGAAAGTGAGTTGTTAACACCGGTGTTCCTACACTTGCTACATGGTAGGTATCCATGGGCATTTCTTTGCCTGCTTTTATCTCTGTAATATTATCTATGTCAGTGCCTGAGTAATTTCTGCCATTGTAAAAAAACGAACTGTTTTCATGGCATCTTCCCAAACAGCACATTTCGCCTATTTCATTTTCTAAGAATTCTTTGCTCAATTTTGATTTTACAGCATCTTGTGTGCCAGCGGTGAGGCAGGAGCTACCATTGCACAGGTATACTTTTTTACCCTGATTTTCAGGACGCAAAAAATCATAAAATGTAGCGGCACCATATACGTTGGCACTGCCCATCAGAAATTCTTTGGCTAAAGCATCTGCTTTTTCTTTGGATACTGCTCCCGTTTCTGAGGCTGCAATACCCAATTCCTCAAATAGATTTTCCCTAAGCCCTTTTCTTCCCGATAGTTCACTCAGATTTTTAGACATAATTGATGTGCTTATTATCTACAATATTCACCTGTAATATACATATTTTCCTAAAAAATGGAAAATAGTATCTGATAAACACTGCGTAAATAAACTAAAAATCAACTCATCAACTCACTAAGTTCCAGCCATCTCATTTCCATTTCTTCCAGTTTGGTAGTAATCTGTGTGATTCGGAAACTGAGTTTTTGAATTTCATCGTAATTGATAGCGGGATTAGCCATTTTTTCGGCTATCTGATTTTTCTCAGCTTCCAGTGTTGGCATGTCTTTTTCTATCTGCTCAAATTCACGCTTCTCTTTAAAACTCAACTTGCGTTTTTCAGGCTCAGCTACTTTACTTACCGGTGCAATCGGTGTTTCTTTTACCGCAACCACTGGAACGTCTTTGTTTTTTTCTTTGGTGCGCTCATCTATACGATACTGAGAATAATTGCCCGGAAAATCGCGCACTACTCCACCACCTTCAAAAACAAACAAATGATCTACCAGCCTATCCATAAAGTAACGATCGTGCGATACTATGAGTAAACAGCCCTGATACTCGCTTAGGAAATTTTCTAACACGGATAGTGTAGGTAAGTCCAAATCATTGGTAGGTTCATCCAGTATCAAGAAGTTAGGGTTGCGAAAAAGTATAGCCAGCAGCTGCAATCTCTTTTTTTCACCACCGCTCAACTTTGACAAGTAAGTATATTGCTGATCAGGAGGAAAAAGAAACAATGTAAGGAACTGCGATGCACTTATGGTACTACCATCGGCAAGGGGGAAGTTTTCAGCTATGTTTTTCACGAATTCTATGATCCTCATATCCTCCTTTATCTCCAGCCCTTGTTGCGAGAAATTGCCAAACACCACAGTTTCCCCAATGTTTATCTTACCACTATCAGCTTCTTCCTGTCCTTGTAGCAAGTGAAGGAACGTACTTTTGCCAGCACCATTTTTGCCTACTATTCCTATTCGTTCTCCTTTTTTAAAGGTGTAATCAAAACCTTTCAGTATTACTTTGTCACCATAGCTTTTATATACCTTTTTTAGCTCTGCTACTTTACCACCTAGACGGGTCATTTTTACTTGCAGTTCCACCTGAGCATCTACTACTTTTTGTTTTGCTCGCGATTCTACTTCATAAAAATTGTCTTGTCTGCTTTTCGATTTTGTCGTCCTAGCTTTGGGTTGCTTGCGCATCCATTCCAGCTCTTTGCGATATTGGTTTTTAGCTTTGTCTATACTAGCAAGTGTACTATCTATCCTAGCTGCTTTTTTCTCCAGATAGTTCTGATAATCGCCAGCATAAGAATATAGATTTTCATTATCCAGTTCCCAAATCACATCACATACATCTTCCAGAAAATACCTGTCGTGGGTTACCATAAGCAGGGTCACTTTCTGCTGGTTAAGGTAGTTTTCCAGCCACTCCACCATTTCCACATCTAGGTGGTTGGTTGGTTCATCCATTATCAGCAACACGTGTTTGTGCTCAAAACCTATATCTATTAGCACCTGTGCCAGCGCTACTCTTTTGCGTTGCCCGCCAGAGAGGGTTTTCACCTGCTGGTTCAGATTGGTGATGTTCAGTTTCCCCAGTATCTGGTGTACTTTGGCTTCAAAGTCCCAGGCACCCAGTTCATCTAGCTTTGCCAATGCCGCTGCCAATACTTCTGGATCTTTATCATCAGTTGCCAGTATACGTTCGTAATTCCGTAGTGCCTCTGCTACAGGGTGCCTATAATGAAATATGTTATCTAATACAGTTGCTTGCTCGTCAAATACTGGCTCTTGTTCAAATAATGCTACTGTAACATCTTTATGTATCCATACACTACCATTATCTACATTGTCTTTTCCTGCTAGTATCTTCAGCAGCGTAGACTTACCACTGCCATTTCTTGCTATCAGTGCTATTTTATCTCCTTCGCTAATGTGAAAGGTAATGTTTGTAAATAATGGTTTTATACCATAAGATTTCGATATTCGCTCTGCTGAAACGTAATGCATATTGCTGGCAAAGGTAACATGGCTGACTGAATAGCGCAGAGGTTTTTATGTCTCATTACCTTTCTATTGTTTAAACGGTTGTTAATGTAAATAAATACATTAAAATGTAGTTGCGAGTTGCCCTTTTATTGCACTATATTGCGTCCTATATACCCATACCGTTTCTATTATTATGAATTTACGATTCACATTACTATTGTTGCTTTTTTTTAGTTTTAATGCATCGTCTCAAACCGAAGCTACAAAACTTATTAGTAATCTTAATGAATCAAAAGATCCTAAAAACAGAATTGAAGCTTACATTGCTTTATACATGCATTATGAATTCTCAAATGCCGACTCGTCAATATTCTACGCCGAAAAAGGGTTACAAGAATTTACAAAAAGCAACAACGAAATTGGCATTGGTTCAATGCTTACTTTTTTGGGTATAATAGATGGCAAACAAGGCAGGATTGTACAATCCATGGAGAAATACAATAAAGCACTAGACCTTTTTGGTAAAAATAATTACGAAAGAGGTTTAGGTACTGTACACAATGCTATAGGTGTGCTGGATGGCAGAAGGGGTAAACATGTTGAAGCAATTAAACATTTTGTAACCGCACTTAAGTTATTTGAAAAGATCAATGATAAAGATGGTATTGTAAATACATATTTGAAGCTGGGCGTAATTAACGAACAAAGTAACAATCTGGAAGTTGCCCTTGAGTACTATCACGAAACAATGCTGCAAATATATAAGTGGAAAATAAAAGGCACTCAACCTATGTATGTTTTTAATAACATAGGTGTAGTATATGCCAAAATGAATATGATGGACTCTGCTCTAAAGTATTTTGAAATAGCATTAGCAGGTACCACAGAGCCAAGTTTCGAAGATGTTCGGATACTTACTCTAAATAACTTGGGAATATTGTATGACCAAGAAAACAATGATTCCAAAGCACTTTATTATTTTGATAAGGCATTACAAATAACTAAAGACAAAAACCTACCTGAAGAACAAGCACGTATACTGGTAAGTAGAGCATCTGTGATTAGTAAAACTAGCCCTGAAGCGGCTATAGCACCTCTTAATGAAGCATTATTATTGGCGCAAATGATTGGTCAACAGCCAATTATGACAGATGTATACGAAAACCTATCAGAGACTTATGAAAGACTAGGGAGATACAAAGAATCAACTGAAGTATTGAAAAAACTCAGATCGTTGGAGGACAGCTTGTTTAATGTTAACAAGTCGAAAGAAATTATGAACTTACTCTCTGTTCATGAATTAGAAAATGCTAATGCAAAATTGACAGTCGCTGAACAACAATCTGAAACAAGTAAATTCAAAAAAAATATATTTCTAGGTTTAGCTATATTTTTGGCTATTGCAGTCGTATTGTTG
>JBIKKS010000256.1:0-4058 GCA_044360235.1 Flavipsychrobacter sp.
AATATTTTCAATCTGTTTGTATTCGAAAATTACTCGCACAAAGAGATAGCGAAAATGCTGAATATGCAGCAGAATAATTGCCGGTGGCACTTGAATGATGCACGCAGGAGACTAAAGGAAAAAATAAATTTACTTATAAATAAGTAACGGTGAAAAGTAACAAAAAACACATCGACGACCTGTTTAGGGAGAAATTGGGCAACTACACTGAGGTGCCACCCGCTGATGCCTGGCAGGATCTGGACAAAAAACTAGATACACTCACTCCTCATGTGCCCACTGCACCTGTGCGCTGGCTCACCCATGTGGGTATGGTGTCGCTGATAGCGGTGCTCAGTGTGTCGTTTGTGCAGAAGTTTTATGGCAAGCACAAAGATGCTGCTGATGTGGCAGATGCTCAGCAATCGAACACAACTGCTACTGAAGTAAATAATACTACTAATGCCGATAATGGAGCAAATAGCATAGCAGAGGCTACCAACGGAAATGAAACAGATGCTGCTGCAATAGCAAACAATACTACTCAGGATAATGTATCAGCAGAAGAAGCGTATGATGACAAGGATGCATCAGTAGGGAATTCGACAGTAAATAGCAATGGCGCAAACAACTACCATACAAATAACAATGCAGTAGCTGCAACCACTAGCACAGGAAACACTGGTAATAATGAAATGGAGTATGGCGATGATGTGAGTTTTTCGCCTGATGCGGATAAAGAATACGTGAATGACGGTAGCCACAACTACGATAAAAAAGTAAAAGAGAATAGAGGTAACGGTGAGGCTATTGTGAACAATGAGTTTAATTCATCTGCTAGCCAATCATCTAATGGTACTGCAAAGACTGCTACAACTGATAACATAACAGAACAAGAAGAAACAACTGCTTACCATGCTGCAAAGGGAGTTTTATCTGATAAGAAACATCAAGTAAGCAACGATAATAGTACTGAAAATCAATTGATTGCGAATAGTGAAACTATAATTGCTACATCTGATGCAGTAAAAGATGAAACAACTACTAACCCATCTGCCACAACGAAAGCAGCTGCTGCAACAAAACAAAAAGCACCCAAACCTGCTCGTAATTTTGCGCGTTGGGAGGCTGGTGTGAAGTCGGGATATGAGCGTGGATTTGATAATATGGGGGCTACTAAGTTTGCGATAGCACCCTACCTGCAATACAATGTAACGGGTAGGATAGCCATAATGACGCAGCCAGCAGTGAAGTTTGCAAATGCGCCCACACGTGTTATAGGTGCTCCTGAGCAATACTACAATGTGAACAATGATGGAAAGGTGACCGCCAAAGAGAGCTTCACTACGGTGAAAGTAGAAGGTGGATCTGTGCAGGAATACAACAATACACGCTATAACTACAGCCGTAGCCACGACAGCATAGTGAAAACCAACAGAACAGGTGGCAGGTATATGGAATATGAACTGCCTGTGATGATGAAATATAGCTTGTCTAAAAAATCATCGGTGTATGGTGGCGTGAACATAGTGTATAGCCAGTTGCAACAGGTAAAAGAACATACTTATACTAAAGCAGGTATTGTGAGGTCGGTAGATACACTGATAACCACTATAGGTGAGCCCATAGCACCTGCTATAGACGATGTATTGACACATAATGGTACCCCCATATCAGACTATAACGGCCCCTTATATCCTGTCTCCAGTAAGCAGAATGTCCGCATGGGCGCTATGCTGGGATTTACTTATCAGTATAGCAGCCGGCTGATGCTGGATGCGCTGGTACAGAAAAATCCGGCACCTGTACAATCTTACAACGGGTATAATATTAATGCCCCGTTATCTTCTACCAGCTTCAGAATATCTGTTGGTTACAAGATCACAAAATGATTTATCTATAAACCCTATCCTTTTGCCCCCTTTAGTATGTCTTAAATTTTACAGTTCTGTAAATTCAGGCTAAATTTGGAGTACATCCGGCAACTATCAAATTGCTAACCTAACCGGGCAAAAGAACAAAGCATGACCACAACCATCAACAGGTATCTATACGCTATATGTAGTATAGTATTGTTGGTAAGTGGTGCTGTACGGGCTGACGCTCAAATCATCTCTACATTTGCCGGTAATGGCACCACAGGATATACGGGCGATGGTGGGTTGGCAACTGCGGCTCAAATAGATTCTCCTACATGTCTTGCCACAGATAGAGCAGGCAATGTATATATCAACGATCAATTTAATCATTCGGTAAGGCGGGTATCTCCTACAGGTGTTATCACTACCGTAGCGGGCAATGGTACCTTTGGGTATAGTGGCGATGGTGTGCCAGCTACAGCTGCCAGTATGGCGCTAAACTGGGGTATAGCTACCGATGCATCAGGCAATCTGTTTATCACAGACCAGACCTACCACAGGGTACGTATGGTAAATGCCGCAGGCATCATCACCACTATTGCGGGAAATGGCACCTTTGGGTATAGTGGTGATGGAGGATCGGCAGTGCTGGCACAGATGAGATCGCCACTGGGTATAGCTACCGATCCGGCAGGTAATGTGTATGTAGGCGATTTTTATAACTTCAGAATACGCAAAATATCTATAGACGGTACTATAAGTACCTATGCGGGCAATGGTAGTAATGGGTATAGTGGAGATGGTGGTCCGGCTGTAAATGCACAATTGAGTTATGTTTTTGGGCTGACTACAGATGCGGCAGGAAACTTATATATATGCGATGCTACCAACAACTGTATACGAAAGGTGAGTACAGATGGTATCATAACCACTGTAGCAGGCAATGGCATAGCCGGATACAACGGTGATGGTATACCGGCTACAGCAGCCACGCTATGGCATCCGCTGGGTGTATATGCATTGGCAACTGGTGGGTTGCTGGTATCGGACTACAAAAACAATAGGGTGCGCAGAGTGAGTACTACTGGCACTATAAGCACTATAGCAGGTACAGGAGACGCTGGCTACACCGGCGAGGGTATGCCAGCAACCGCCGCCCGACTACACCACCCAGTAGGCGTGATAATGGATGCCGAAGAGAATATTTATGTATCGGACATGCTGAATGCACGTGTGCGCAAAATAAATAATGTTCTTGCGTTTGTGAAAGGAGATACTGCCAGCTTAAATATATGTCAGGATTCAGGACCTGTATCGCTCAATGAAGTACTGGCGGTGAGGGATATATATATAGGTCTTACTGATGTTTGGACACTGGCACAACCACCAGCGCATGGTGTAGCCACGGTGGGTTATAGTACAATATCTACCGGCGGTGTGCTTACCCCTACTGGTCTTAATTATGTACCCAATGCGGGCTATACTGGTATAGATTCATTCAGGGTTAGGGTGTCGAACTCGCTATCTGCCGATTATATAAAGATATATGTGCATGTAGTGCCCTATCCATTTGCTGGTACTATAACCGGGGTATCGAGCGTGTGTGTGGCAGACACAGTAGTACTGTCAAGCAGTGCGCCTGGTGGTGTATGGTCTACCACTAGTGGCAATGCTGGTATAGCTCCACGCACATCAGGTACCAGGGTATATGGTATAGCTGCTGGCAATGATACGGTGCGCTATACGGTTACTAATGCCTGTGGAGCAGTTTTCGCAACTGCGCCTATTACGGTGAATCCGCTACCTGACCCCGGTGTTATCACAGGACCAGATGCGCTGTGCCTGAGTAGTACTGTGGCATATGTGGCATCGGTAAGTGGTGGCACATGGAGTGCTAGCAATCTTAATGTAGAAGTATTAGCACCCGGTAGTATAAAGGGATTAGCTGCCGGCACAGCTACAGTGATATACAAGGTGGCCAACGACTGGTGTACTGCTGCTGCCATAAAGACAATAACTGTTGAGGTATTTCCGGACCCTGGGCTAATATCGGGGCCTGTAAATGTATGTTTGGGAAACCAGATAGAATTGACCAATCCTACTGCAGGTGGAGTATGGAGTAGCGATTTTGGGTATGCGGTAGTATCGCTGGGGGTGGTAACAGGTGTGCTGGTAGGCAATGATTTTGTGAACTATAGCGTTACCAATACTTGTGGTACA
>JBIKKS010000257.1:0-4055 GCA_044360235.1 Flavipsychrobacter sp.
TTTACCTGCCAAGAAAAATATACACTTTTTATGCATCTTAGTAACGTGTTAGTAACTTTTGTGCTTTTTACATTTACATAACATTGAGTCTCCTTAACTTTAGGTAAGGACGCTATCATACTATTCATCTATCAACAATCAAAAAAATAGTACTCGTATTATGAATTCAACTTCAAAAATGCGCAATGGTTCTGCAAGTAAAGGGTCGTGGATTGCCATTTTATTCAGGAGTCTAGGTCACAAGGTTGTCAGCCTTTTTGAGCCCGAAGAAGTAGAAGTTACCTTCAAAGTAGAAGGTAACAAAACAACATATACTTACACCAAGGTAACCCAGAAGCAGGTAGCTTAACCAGCACCGTTCTCCTTTTGCCTTTTTGTTGTCAGCAGTTTATATACTGTTGCTGTTACGTTCGTTTGGCATAGTAGGTAATAAGCCATTATAGTCGCTTGCTACTGTCAGGCCTTTTTGTTTAGTCTATATATTCTACACATTTTTAATGAACCATCCGCTTTGCTGACTTAACTTTGTGATGCTACCTGACCACATGCTTTTGTAGCTTGACCATAAAAACTGCAGCTGAGTATGCGAAAGCTTATCAGGAATTTTTATTTTTTTCTGCCTGTACAGCTTCTGCTGCTACATTTTCGTAGGTATCAGATGCTACTCATTTTCTGGCTAGTGCTTGTTCTTATCCTCACCGGCAATCTTGCAGCTCGTTTTGGAGCTTCTACTCTGTTTCTTTATCCCGAATACATGGACGAAATTAGCTTCCTCAGTATGTCTATGCTGGGTGGTGCCTTTTGTGTATTTATGATGATGTGGCATATCACCACATTTATTATACACAGCAAGCGTATACCCTACATGGGGGCATATCGTTATGCGTTTCTTATTTATTGTCTCAATAATTCTATCATTCCTCTCCTGTTCCTCGCTTTTTATTCAGTGGTTTCTATACAGCACCAGTGGCATGAGGAGCAAATGAAAATAATTGATATCATAGCACTACAGTCGGGCTTTTATGTAGGTTTTGCAGGTATTTTGCTTATTTCATTCGCTTACTTCTTCAGGGTGAGTAGAGATTTTTTTAAAACTACTTTCCAAAAGCTCACCAATCCAGTTTCTAAGCTGCGCAAAATCATAAAACACGACTCGCTAGATAAAGATAACGGTACTATAGTAGCCCACTCCTATATATCCTCAAATTTCACCATCATTGCGGCAGAGGACTACTTAAACGTAGAGCCAGAAGTGATAGCTACTGTGCTGAAGCGGCATCACAGAAACGTGGTATTTGCTACCATTATAGCCTATTTGTTGCTGCTGGTAGTTGGTATTTACATTGACAATCCTTACCTCCGCTTACCTGCTGGGGCTGGTTTTTTATTGTTGTTTGCCATCATCATGGGCCTATCGGGTGCGTTTAAGTACTTTCTTAAAAGCTGGGAAACCATAGGTTGGATCACATTTGTAGTAATACTTTCAGTAATGGTGCGTTTTCAGATGTTCGACCTTAGGAGTATTGCTTATGGGCTAGACTATCATAAGTCGCTGGAGCAGGTTTACCACTATAGCACGCTACGTAGCCTATTTACAAATGTCCGTTACAACTCTGATAAAAGCATGGAAGAAGCTCGCCTTAACAGGTGGAAAAAACATGCTGTTAAAGATACTACTAAGCCTGTGCTAGTGGTAATATCAGTAAGTGGCGGCGGCTCTAGGTCAGCCTACTGGACATTCAGAGTACTGCAATACGCTGATAGCCTTTCTGGGGGCAAACTTTTCAAAAATACAGTAATGATAACCGGTGCTTCTGGCGGCATGATAGGGGCCACTTACTGGCGAAACATACATGATGCGCACCAAATGGGTAAACTCACCAACCCATATGCACCTAAATATCAGCAAAACATAGGTAAAGACCTGCTCAATGCCATTATTTTCTCCTTTGCCAGTATAGACCTCATTTCTCCTTTCAATAAAATAACAACTGCTGGCTACAAGTACACCAAGGATAGGGGTTATGCCTTTGAGCGAGAACTGGCACGCATTACAGAGGGTATGCTCGATCATCCAATAAGCTATTATAGCTCCCGTGAGGATAGCGGACTTATACCTCAGCTCATCATCAATGGCACCATTATCAATGATGGTCGCAAACTCATGATTTGCAATCAGCCCATAGCATACCTTACACAGCCCGAATACTCGATGCGCCTGCCATCGCCACCTATTGATGCTGTAGATTATTGTGCCTTCTTCCCTGAGCAGAATGCCAAAGAAATCTTGCTCACATCAGCATTACGCATGAATGCTACCTTCCCTTACGTGTTGCCTGTGGTAAGGCTACCCTCACAACCCCGCATGAATATTATGGATGCTGGCCTACGCGACAATTTTGGGGTGCAGGTGGCTAGTAGGTATCTACATGTGCTGCGCGAATGGCAAAACAAAAACATTGGCGAAACAATACTGCTAGAAATACGCGACACTCGCGAAAACGATGTAACAGGCAATACCGACCAGTCTTCGCTGGTCAATATGTTAGCAGATCCGCTTTTTGTGATACAAAATAAGTGGGAGGCATTTCAGTCGTATGGGTATAACTATATAAAGGATTTTGCACCGGCATACGTCGACAACAAACTACACGTTATTACACTCCAGTATATACCACGCGAGTTCAAAAAAACTGCTGCACTCAATTTTCACCTCACTCGGCAAGAGAAAGAGGACCTGTATGAGTCTATCAATCAGTCATACAACGAGGCTGAAATAAAACGACTGGTAGGGCTGCTCAATAAGCAGAAACCATAAATGCCATTTTTGCTACTTTCTATTGTCAAGAACTGTTTTAGCAAGTGCTATTAGCTCTTCAGGGTCATGATACCCCGACTCTCTGCCTAGTTGCATGCCATCGTCATTAGTGAATATCAGTGTAGGGTAGGAGTCAATCCCAAACTTATCTGCAATGTTCACCCCTTCTCCTTTTTCCATATCGGCAGCTACATTCACAAAGTTTTTGTTGAAGAATGCTGCTACTGCTGTATCTGTAAACACATTACGTTTCATTTTTTTGCAAGGACCACACCAGCTAGCATAGGCATCCAGAAAAACCAGTTTATTTTCTTTGGTGGCTTGAGCCAATGCTTCATCCCATGTGCCTTGGAAAAAAACTATACCTCCGGTTATTGCCTCATCTGTAGCATCATCACTATCGGAGCAGCTTATAATCACCGTAGAACACATAGCCAGTAATAGCACTATAGAAGTTACAATTTTTCTCATAGTATTTCTTGTTTTGGTGATTGTGCATCAAAAAAGGCAAAATACCGCACACTTCACTCTGCGAATATCACACATATCTGCATAACTACCGCTAATTATGTATCAAGGCCTTTTATCCTCTTATGAGAGTATCTTTTAATAAGGATAGCAATATAAGGTGGTAAAGTTTGTATTTTTCACTCTGTAGTGCTTATTATTGCCAGCTTACCATTGCTGCCCGCCACATATAGTTTTTGATGTTCATTGCTGGTTTTTATTACATGGTAGCCCTTTTCATCATTCAGTGGCAGCCAGTTTACTCCAAAGTCTACAGATATGTCCATACCTGTAGGGCCCACTGCTATCATGGCTTTTATCTTACTTTTTTTAGATGTTTGCACATCATGTATTGTCGTCAGGCACTCTCTGTAGCCACGTGTGGTGCGCAGAGGTGCGCTCCATTTTTTTCCTTTTTTGTGGGTGTAGTAGCAGTTGTTTGCGCTGGCTGTATCGTTTTTGTAGTCGCCACCAGCTATCACCCAGCACCACATACCTATAGGCACCATAGTATATATACCTGTGCTACTGCTACCAGCTACCATAGGTGTAGGTATAGTGCGCCACCGCCTACCTCCATTGCGCGATAAATACAGATTAGCCACCATGCCGCCAGTAGCCACCACTACTGTGCTGTGCCTAAGGCAGAATATGCTGGTGCCACTCGCCGCAAACGATGCCTCACCATCTTTCATTTTTGGCCCTTTCCCTTTTTCTTTCCATGTTTTGC
>JBIKKS010000450.1:0-4050 GCA_044360235.1 Flavipsychrobacter sp.
TTACCATTCTGGATGTAGAGCAGCTAGTAGGTAATGTGTAAGTAATAAAAGTGATAGAATTACTTGAATAATTACTAATTACAGCAGTAATCTCTCCGGTAGCAGCATTAACAGACATCACAGATGAGTTAGCGCTGCTCCAGTTACCACCCAGTGATGCTGATGTAAGAATGGCAGTCTCAGAAGGACAAAGTAATGGAGGCGCACTGATAGTGGCAGGAATAGGATTGATACTCAAAGTAGTAGTTGTATTAGTAGATACACCATTACCATCAGCAACAGTGACAGTATAAACTATGACTGTTTGTGTTAAACCAGTAGTAGGTGATGCAGTAACTGTAGCTCCGGTAGTAGCAGACAAACCTGTAGCTGGAGACCAAGTGTAAGTTAACCCAGGTACACCAACACTACTGGCAGTAAATACTGCAGAACCACCTGAACAATATGAAGCAGTGGTAGGTGACACAGTAACCGTTGTTACAATATTATTGATACCAGAATAATCAACATTGGTACCACTTAAAGCAGCAGCATCGATAGTATTAGCAGCTGCTGTTACAACACCATGAGTAACCCAAGGTAATGAACCTGCATAGCTGGCTGTTGCTATATCTGCTTCATCTCCTACAATATCTGCATCTATGTAATTGCCAGATATTGAATAAACTGGAGAAGTGATATCAGAAACATTAACATGCCAAAATCTGTTCAAATAGTCGTCGGCATTGGCGTTATTAGGATGTTTTATGTCATCTACCCTAACACCAACATAAGCACTGCCGCCCGGTGTGCCACCAGTTACATTTACTGTAAATGGAGAATAATTAGGTGTGGCATCGCCAATAGGGAAAGTAAACGAACCTAACCCGCTGTATCTTTTGCGTACCTCGCCAGAACCTGATGTAACTATCATCTTAGTAGAAGCAGGACTGCCCGCAAAAGCAGGTGCTGCTGTACCAAAAGTTAAAATATTGTTTGCAATATCTAATCTGCCATCTGTAAAAGTAAGTGTTCCATTTATTTGTGGGTTACCTGTAAGACCAAAACCAGCAGCATTGTTGAGGGTAAGATTGCCTAACGTAACAGAAGACATGGTGCTGCCAGCTCCCGTCATCGTTATACTTCCAGTAGTTACACTGCTATGTGTACCTGTGCCGGCAATATTACCATTGAGTGTTACAGGTCTACTGTTGTCTGACAAAACAGAAGATGGGGATAACGTAAGGTTTCCATTTATGGTTATGTTTGAAGCAGCAGCTAAAGTGTTAGTGCCAGATGTGTTGCTATTGGTTAACCCACCATCGTATGTACCATTTACAACAGTTTGTCCGCCTTTTGCTCTGCTGTATTCTATGAGTTGCGGCCATGTCTGATCTACTTTGATAGGTGCAGCAGAAGTGTTCTGAGTTTTGATAGAACCACCACCTGTTATTGAAGTAAGAGTACCACTTAAGGTAAAAGTTGATAAATCGAAAACCGAAGTACCTGTACCAGTTGTTAGTGCACCGTTTGCTACAATATTCCCATTAGCAGTGTTTGTACCACTGGTGTTACTCATTGATAGGTTAAGATAAGAAGTTTCTGTAACAATGGTCTGACCACCAGTTGTAGCATCATACAATACTGTACCAGCTATAGTTTTACCTGTAGGAATAGGCGTAGCAGAGGTACTTTGAGTTCTCAGAGTAGCTGAGGTATTTGTTATTGCATTTGCAGATAGGACATTTGTACCCATATTAAATGTACCACCTATGCCAGCTGTTTGGAAAGTGTTGGTAACAGATATATTACCTGTAGCAGTGTTGGTGCCAGAGGTGTTAGTACAATTAAGTGCTTTATAGGTGCCCAATGGTATAAATTGTCCACCGGTGGTATTTATAAATTCAACTAAACCAGTTGTGCCATTCCAGGTTTTTCCTGATGGAATAGCAGGGTTATCAGTAGCACTCGTATTGAGTGTGCCATTGTGTACAACAGAAGTTAAAGAGCCAGTTAATGGGAAAGTGGACATAGAAAATATCCCGCCAGATGTTGTAGTAAGTGCGCCATTTACCTCTATTGCACCAGTTGCTGTATTAGTAAGGCTGGTATTGCTGAATGAAAGATTATTATAGATACCTGCAGGTATAGACTGTCCACCATTTGGACTAGTAAAATTTACAGTTCCCCCCCAAGTTTTACCAGTAGGAATAGGAGTAGCAGCAGTGCTTAGCGTATTTAATATACCACTGTGTGCCACAACCATCGATGCCCCTATGAGTTCAAAAGCAACATTATTGAAAGTGAAGCTACCACCAGCCGTTGTGGTTAATGTACCATTAACGGTTATATCTCCACTTGCCACATTATCACCATTTGTATTGCTTAAAGTAAGATTATTATACGTGCCAAGTTGTACAAATTGTAAACCAGCAGTTCTATCATAAATCACTGTACCTCCCCATATTTTAGAGGCTGGTAATGGTGGGTTTGTAGTGCTTTGTGTTCTTAGAGTACCACTAAGAGCAGGCACACCTGTGCCGGATAAGGCAAACGTAACCATATTTAATGTGCCACCTGCTGGCACAGTTAATGTACCATTGGTTGTGAATGGGCCACTAGCAGTATTAGTGCCACTTGTATTGCTCAACTCTAAATTATTGTGGTAAGTGCCAGCCATAACTGTCTGCCCACCAGTTGTTACCGCATACCTTACAGTGCCTGTACCACCCCATGGTCTACCTGCTGTTAATGGCGTAGCCGACATATTGGAAGTAGATAAAACACCATTATTAGTTATTGTAGTAAGTGTACCACTTAATGCAAATGTGGACATATCTAAAGTACCACCTGCATTAGGTATGCTCAATAAAGTATTTACTACTAAGTCTGCTGCTGCTGTATTAGTACCAGAAGAATTAGAAGATCTGAGACCAGCATAAGTCCCATTAACTATAGTTTGACCACCAGTTGCTGCATTATAATCTACTACACCACCCCATGTCAAACCTGATGTCAAAGGTGTGACAGAAACGTTTTGTGTTTGTAATGTTCCAGTATTAACTACAGCCCCTGCAGTAAAGGTATTAGTAACCAAATTAAATGTGCCACCTGCTGATGATGTGGTAAATACTCCTGTTATAGCCAGATTACCTTCTGCGGTGTTAGTACCACCAGTATTGCTGCACGTAAGTGTTTTGTAAGTACCTGCTGGTATGTGTTGCCCTCCGGTAGTAGCTCCAAATGTTACTAAACCTGTAGTTCCACCACTCCAGTCTTTACCAGAAGGAATGGCTGGATTGGCCGTAGATGTGGTGGTAATTGTTCCGTTATGTGTAATGGAGGTCAAAGAACCTAAGAGCTGATTTGCTCCCATCACCAGCGAGCCACCACTAGTTGTAACTAATGCGCCATTTACAGTTAATGCACCTTGTGCAGATTGGTTTCCACTAGTATTGCTCAATGTAAGATTATTATATGTACCAAGGGGTATAGATTGTGCACCAGCAGTTCTATCAAAATTCACAGTTCCTCCCCATATTTTAGAGGCTGGTATCGCTGGGTTTGTAGTACTCTGTGTTCTTATTGTACCACTTACAGCAGGCACACCTGTACCAGCAATTGCAAACGTAACCATATCTAAAGTACCACCAGCTGGTACAGTTAGCGTGCCATTAGTTGTGAGAACACCACTAGCTGTGTTAGTTCCACTTGTATTGCTCAACTCTAAATTATTGGTGTATGTGCCTAACATCACTGTTTGCCCACCTGTGGTTACAGCATATCTTACTGTACCTGTGCCGCCCCATGTAATGCCAGAAGATAATGGAGTAGCCGACATATTAGAAGTAGATAAAACACCATTATTGGTTATTGTAGTAAGTGTACCACTCAGTGCAAATGTTGACATATCTAAAGTACTGCCAGCATTAACAACGTTTAGTAATGTATTAACCACCAAATTGCCAGAAGCGGTATTAGTGCCGGACGTATTACTTAACCGTAAAGTGGCATATGTGCCAGCCATTATAGTTTGTGCACCAGTTGTAGCATTATAATTTACAATGCCTC
>JBIKKS010000258.1:0-4047 GCA_044360235.1 Flavipsychrobacter sp.
AGCCAAAGGCTTCTACGGTAAGCGTAAAAACGTATATACCGTAGCCAAAAACGTACTTGAGAAAGGTCTCGGTTATAAATATGTAGGTCGTAAGCTGAAAAAGCGCGACTACCGCTCTTTGTGGATTGTGCGTATCAATGCTGCCGTTCGTGAAGAAGGCATGAGCTATTCACAGTTTATAGGCAAGCTCGCTGCTAAAGGCATCGATCTTAACCGTAAAGTATTGGCTGATCTGGCTATGAATGAGCCAGAATCTTTCAAAAAACTGGTAGCTGAAGTAAAATAAGCAATATCTTTTTTATAACATTCTAGCCGGCTCCATTAGGTGCCGGCTATTTGTATGTTTGCTGCTGAGCGTAATTCATTTTTCATTTCTTTGGTGTAGTAGACTGCTTACTCCTAGTATATGTAGCGACATGCATACATTTTCATTTCTATGAATTGCTAGTCTTTCAGATATTTCATGCCAACTACTTATTTTTGCGTATATTTAGTTGTCAAACCCTGAATATTTCGCCTGCTTTTAATGCAGAATAGTTCATCCTAATGCCACGTTGGTTAAAAATCAGTCTTATTGTAGTAGGGTGCATATTATTGCTACCTGTGTTGTTGTGGGTGGGCGTATCGGTGTATATCTCTAGCAACAAACAGCATCTGCTGCAACAGATAACTACCAAGTTTAACAACCGCATGAATGGCAGGCTCACCATAAGAGATATGGATGCATCTCTTATCCGGGGGTTTCCAGGGGTTTCGGTATCATTTAGCGATGTGCTGCTGCGTGATAGCATGTATAGTACCCATCATCGCAACTTGCTGAAGGCAAGCGAAGTGTTTGTATCGCTCGATGCTATGTCGCTGGCGCAAGGCACACCTACCATTCGCAACATACATATAGTGGGTGGTGGCATCCACATATTTGTAGACAGCACTGGCTATAGCAACGCCAGCATATTTGACCGACAACCAAATGCTGATACCTCCCGAAGCATTACTGATCTTCACTTGGGTCACATCCTGTTCAGCGATATTACTGCCACCTTCGAAAGCCATAAAAAATTTAAGTTGTTCCAGTTTGATGTACACAGTATGGAAACCATACTAGACTATAATAACACTGGCTGGTATGGCTCTGTACAAATGGATGCACTTGTGAAAAGTTTTGCCTTCAATACTGCCCGTGGTAGCTACATGAAAGATAAGAACCTGAATATGCACATCACTGTGGCTTATAACAAACTATCAAAAACACTGACAGTACCAGAGCAAGCAATAAAAATAGGTACAGATAAACTACAATTGGCGGCACAGTTTTATTTCAACTCATTTCCAGGTAATTTTAATTTGCATATTACCGCCCCAGCCATTCCGTTTCGTAATGCGGCGTCCATGCTATCGCCCAATATTGCGACGAGCATCAACAACATCAACCTAAGCAAACCTGTAAATGTTACCGCCAACATAAGTGGGGTTATGAAATTCAGAGATACGCCGCGGGTACACGTGAGCTGGTTAGTTCAAAACAACACCTTGCTGACTCCTATAGGCGATATCAGTAATTGCAACTTTGAAGGGTATTTTGATAATGAGGTAGTAGCCGGAATGGGGCGCAGCGACAATAACTCTATCATACGCATCTATGGTATGCAGGGCAACTGGCAGCAATTGCCCTTTAGTGCAGATACCGTGACCGTAAATAACCTGAAAAGGCCTGTAATAGAAGGTCATATAAAATCGAGATTTCCGCTTGCGAAGCTGAACCCGATAATAGGTGGCAAAGTACTTGTATTCAGCAAGGGAGAAGGCCTGCTGAATATAAAATATAAAGGGGCACTACGCAACGATGACACCACTAGCCCCTATATACAAGGCGCATTGCAGGTAGTAAACGGCACTTTAACTTATACCCCTCGCAAACTTGTTTTTACTAATACTAATGCTACACTACTATTCAAGGAGCAGGACTTGCTTGTGCAAAAAACATCTGTGCAGCTAGGTACCAGCAAATACTTGATGGAGGGTAACTTGCAAAACTTCCTTAACTTCTACTATCACGACCCTACCAAAATTGTACTCAACTGGCGTATCAGTAGCCAGAATATAGACTTAAAAGAGTTTCGCACTTTCTTGGCACGCCGAGAGAAAACTATGACACCAGTAAGAGATATCAAAAAACAGATGAACCGGTATATCAATCATTTGTCGAAACAAATGGATGATATGCTTACCTCTGGCAATGTGCATATAGTACTGAGGGCTGATACTGTGGAGTATGGCAGGTTTACGGCTACAGACCTAGATGCAGATGTACGCCTGGGTAGAAAAGGGATAGATATATCTCATGCTGAGCTATACCACGCCAGTGGCAAACTGGCTGTGAGTGGCAGCCTGTACAACAATGGCAATATCAATAATTACCATGTAGTAGCCACCGCGGGCGATGTAGACATTAAACGCTTCTTTAGGGCTTTTGACAACTTTGGGCAAGATGGGCTTACTGACAAAAATCTATCGGGCAGGCTGAATGCTCATGTCAATGTAACTGGTAGCCTGACGGATGACGGCACTCCACTGACCCGATCTGTAAATGGCACTGTAGACTACGAACTGCGCAATGGCGAACTAGCCAATTTTGAGCCATTCAGAGTGATAGGCAAGTACCTGTTCAGGAAGCGAAACCTGTCACACATCACCTTTGGTAACCTGAAGAACAAACTGGACATAAGACAGGATAAAATCATCATAGAACCTATGACGGTAAACACCAGTGCATTCAACGTGCATGTAAAGGGTGTGTACTCGCTGACCACAGGCACGAATATAGACATAGAGCTACCCCTGAGAAACCCTAAAAAAGATGCACCCGATCTGGACCTAGATAATCTGCCCCGCCGTCAGCGCAAGGGGGTGACACTGTACTTTAAGGCAGCAGACGATGAGGATGGCAAGGTGCGTATAAAGATGGTTACCAAGTAAGGGAGCATTGTGACACTAGATTACAAACTCGCCTGCTCTGTGCGTACGCCACCAGCCATGGGGTAAAATACGAGTTCGGCATACTCATTGTCGTAGCAAAACCCTTCTTCGTAACTGGCAACCAAATGGGAACTGATAAAGCCTGAATTGGTGAAGCCTGCCGTAAAATCTTCTCTCTCTTTGTAGTACAAACAATATGCCTCAAAACTGTCAAACACATTCACCTTTATGTTTTGGGTGACACCACAAGTGTCTATAATGTCGGTTATGACTTTGCGGCATAGGTGTTTGTAGTCGTCGGTCGCTGGGTCTAGGTTTTTCACTATTGCGTTGTACTCGTGTGTAGTGCCGTTGCAAGAGTGGGTGTAGAAGTTGGTGTCTGTGTGCAGTTCAAAGCCTATGAGTTCATCGGTATCGTCGTTGCTGAGTATAGTTTTATATAGTGTTTTGTGGGGGGCGTAGGTTTGTGGTTGTTCCCCTTTTTGTTTGCGGGCAGGGCTGAGGTAAGCATAACTTACCACTATAGCTGCTAGCAATATGAGAAAGGGTATAAAGTAGGGCGATCTCTTTGACTTGCGAAATGATAATGACATATAGTGCTGTATGAGTGTATTGCAATTTAGTGAAATGGGCATTTACGGGATTCAAAACAAATGTTAATATCTACGCTACAGCATGGCTACGGCTTAATTTGGCTATCGGCTATTAGCATAGAAACGCTTAACTTACACTCTATAATCATACACAGCCATGAACAGGAGTATTCGTAAAATAGCCATTATAGGTAGTGGTGTTATGGGGTCTCGCATAGCATGTCATTTTGCAGGTATAGGGGTGCAGGTGCTGCTGCTAGATATAGTACCCGCTGCACTAACCGATGCTGAAATAGCAAAAGGACTGCAGCTAACACACAAGGCTGTGCGCAACCGAATAGCTACCGATGCCCTACAGGCTACGCTGAAAAGTAAACCATCGGCTGTGTATACCCGCTCTGTAGCGGCACTCATCACCACTGGCAATATAGAAGACGATATGCCCCAGATAGCATCGTGCGACTGGATAATGGAGGTA
>JBIKKS010000259.1:0-4036 GCA_044360235.1 Flavipsychrobacter sp.
TTGTTATCACTACCAGTAGTACCTGTTGTAGTACCGAAATATAGTACACCACCTATAGTGCTTGTATTAGCTCCTTGCAAGTTTACAAATTTCAAAATATTATCAGATGCATCATTCACAAACTGTATTGCACTAGTGTTTGCTGTAAAAGATGCACTATTATTAATTATAGTCAGTGCTCTTGTAGTACCAGTAGAACCAACCCTACCATCAATCGTTACATAACGAGCACCATTCATACTGATAACAGGGCTTGCTACGTTAGCTGTAATAGTCATTGCGGCCTGTGGTCTGATTGTCAGGCGTCTGCCAGGACCAGCACACTGAATGCTACCGATATTTATAGGATAGGTTTCGCCAGTATATGTTGATTGTATTTCTAAAATTACATTACCTGCCATACCCAGTGCATTGATAGCACTAACTGCTCCTGATATTGTAGCGTAATCGCCAGTTGGACCTACAGTCTTTGTACCGCTTACAGCACATGTTTGTGTACTGATATTTGATGTTAATGGTGATGTTGCTCTGTACTTAGGTCCACCTGTACACATTGAGTTTACAGAATATACCCAAAACCAATAGGGAGTATTATCTGAAAGACCGGTAACTGTAAAAGATGTAGATGGGCCATAAGAAACTACTACCCCACCCAAGGCTGACGCTCCGGCTGTATATTCAACACCATCTACTGGTGATGAAGGAGGTGTGCTAGATGTAGTGCGCACTACCAGATATTTATCTGCAAGTGGCGAAGCTGCTGCTATAAAAGAACCACTAATTGTAAATAGAGTAGAACTTAATGACAATGCAAATGGCTGACCGGGAGGTGTAGCACATACCGGAGGATTGAGCACTGTAACTGTATAGTCTCTCACATTACCATAGTTGATAGCTGTAGTAGGACAAGGAGGAATGGAGGGGAATGAAGGACTATTATACACGCCTACTATTCTTAATCTAAATGTTCCTGGTGTAACACCAGCTGGTATCGTAATTGGTATAACTTGTGTTGCGGATGAGATAGTATTAGTACCTCCTACAGACTCCCCAGCACTAAATGTGCCATTGCCATCAAAATCTATCCATATCTGCACTCTGAATAAAGAAAAGTAGGGAGGACTAGTATTAACTGTAACATTATAGGTAGTCCCATTATATAACGTAACTGACTGTGACGCGGTCAAATCGTTGTAATTAGCCGTACACGTAGTAGAAGGATCTGTGATCGCACTACTAATGCCCACCAACGATGCTATACTGGTGTTCATGGGATAAATAGGGCAATCGAATGTAAATGTAGGTGTACATGATGAAGCTACAAATAATCCTGCAGATGCTCCATTGGTAGTAGCGGAAGTACTGCTAGGTGTACAAGTGACGTTACACCTGTAGTAAGTAGTAGCAGTGATACCAGTAAAACTATAGGTGGCATTAGTAGCGCCGGTTATGTTTGTCCAGCCACCTGTACCAGTTGTAGAAGTCTGCCACTGGAATGTGATTCCAGATGCAGCTGAAAAATCTACTACAGACAGAGTGAAAGGTGTTGTTGCCCCACCTGCCATTGGTACAATTGATGCAGTACCTGGAGCAGGTGAACCAGTACAAGGGTTAACACCCTCGCCTACTACTGGCAAAATGCGAGAAGTAGCCAAACCACCACCTGATATAGTAATCTGTGACGTAACACTACCAACTGCTGTGGGTAGGAATCTCACATACAATGGCACGGCAGTAAAGCCAGGCAATGTAAATGAATATGTTTGTGGTGTAGAAAACCAAGTAGTACCATTAAAAGAAAACTGGAAATTGCTAGAGCCAGTGCTTACCGTTAACGGGCTGGAGGTCATATAAGTAGCATTGACCGTAAATACACGTGTAGCCGAAGTGGTACTTACACCTACATACCCAAAATCAATAGATGCAGGACTATTAGTTACAGCAGGAGGGGGTGGTAATAAAGTTACAGAGTAGTCTCTCACATTACCATAATTGACTGCTGATGTAGGACAAGGAGGAATTGAGGGAAATGTTGGAGAATTATAAACACCTACTATCCTCATTCTGAATGTGCCGGGCGTAACAATTGATGTAGATGGAATAGTGATGGGAATGACCATTGTAGGTCCTGTTACAACATTCGTTCCTCCTACAGATTCGTCAGCAGTAAAAATACCATCACCACTGAAATCAATCCACATCTGGACTCTGAATGTGGTAGCATACACTGGCGATGTGTTTACTGTAACATTGTACGTATTCCCAATTACCAACGATACAGATGAAGAAGCCGTAAGATCAGTATAGTTAGTAGCACAGGTAGTAGACGGGTCCGTAATAGCCCCCACAGCACCTACAAGCGAAGCTATACTGGTATTCATAGGGTATATCGAACACTCAAACGTAAATGTAGGAGTACATGACGATGGAGCAAAATATGTAACCATCACATTTGATGACGTTGAAGAAAACGTAGAACTAATACAAGTAACGATACATCTGTAATATCTGGTAGCAGTAACACCAGGCAATGTGTGCATCATGGTTGTTGCACCTGTTATATTTGTCCATCCTGTCGACCCATCTATTGATGACTGCCACTGAAACGAAAGACCACCAGATACTGTAGTGCCTGTTAAGTTAAGCGTGACAGGAGTAGAAGAACCAGCTGCCGCCAGAGAAGCAGTAGCAGTACCGGCAGTAGGGGTGCCTGAACAAGCGGACGCACCAGTACCACTGACAGGTACATTGACAGTAGATAACAGTCCGCCACCAGTCATAGTAACGTTGCCTGTGTAAGCTGTAGAAGCAGTAGGATTGAACCTTACATATACCGTAGTAGCGGTGAATGAGCCAGCGGTATATGCGATGTCATATGTTGAAACCCAAGTTGTACCATTGCTTGATACTTCAAAATTGGCAGGTGCTGTAACAGTTATATTACCAGCAGTAGGATTTAAATTTTCGGCAGTTAGTGAAAAAGTTTGTGCTGAAGAGTTAGTACCTGTAGTGACACTACCAAATGCAAGTGAAGAAGGAGTAGGAGTAACAGACGGAGGTGGAGTCCAACGGAATGTTAAACCATTTGCTGGTGTAATAGTATTGTTACGGCTACACGTAGCTGAATTAAATGTACCTGCAGTAGTCGCAGACCAATCGGATGTCGTAGTTCTATTGTTAAAATCTGCACCTGTTGCACCCACAATACCTACTTGATATACATTCATTGTAGCAGAAGAGGATGCAGTGTTGCCGTACACTATTTCCACCATGTTGGTAGTTTCATGCAGTCTTATTTGGAAGTTAATAGGACCTGTACTAGCGTCAGAATAACGACAAGCGTTCTGCCATTGCATTACAAAAATCCTGCTTGGAGCAGTACCAATAGTCATTCTACCAATGTTTTGAGGAGTACTTACACCGTTGTACCACAAATCTTGCCCCATTCCAGACACGCGCAAGGAGCCAGATGAAAGCGGAGTGTATGAACTACCAGGTGAAGCGGAACCAAACTGTAACCATCCGTTACAGTTCATACCTACTTCTGTGTAGTTGACCCCGCAATATTTGAAAGTGAATCCAATTGGTATCCCGCCCGTAGAAGCGTCGTCCCAAAAAGTGTGTAAGATAGTTTCACCTGATAGTGTGGTGTAGGTAGTAGTAGTTTGAGAAAAAATGTAGCTAGCGGCGGTTTGACCGTAACCTACCAATCCCATACAAACCACAAGCAATACGAGTAACGCTCTTTTCATAACACTGTATTTATAGTTTTTCAACATTGCACAATTTGAAATACACAACTTAAATGTAGCTAAAAGCCAATACCACAGGGCATCTCGGGGCGAAATGCTATGTGAATATTAACTGAAAGCTACGATACTGTGATAAAAATAAGTAAATGGTTGCAATTTTAACAAAATAATTTCGCCACAATCGATAAAAGTAGTGGAAATTAGGTTGATCTAACAGCACTTTATACATTAATAAATAAATTACTTTTTATTTTTAAATATATTGATAGCTAATTTCCTTTTGA
>JBIKKS010000260.1:0-4029 GCA_044360235.1 Flavipsychrobacter sp.
GTCGTTTGAAATCTAGATAAGATAGCCCTTATTTCTTCAGTAATTATAATACTACCTGTACTGCTTTGGTACACTCTGCACAACAGCTTCATGAAAAGATAAGATATGACTACAAAATCAGGGTGTTTTCTGTTCGCCATTCATGGTGAACGCATACTGCAGGAGGTTGGCACCCATTTGGAGGGCGGCTTGACGTTTTTCGGATTTGTCGTGGTGTACATCTGAGTCTTCCCAGCCATCGCCTAGGTCTGTGCTGAAGCTATAGAAACAGACTAGTCGACCTTTATAAATGAGCCCGTAACCTTTGGGGGGCTTTTCATCGTGCTCATGTATTTTGGGTAGACCATTGGTGAAATTGAATCGTTGATGGTAGACAGGATGATTGAAGGGGAGCTCTACGAGATCTAGCTCAGGAAAAACCTTTTTGAGAACTGGGCGCACATAGGGGTCGAGGCCATAGTTGTCGTCAATGTGCAGGAAACCACCGCCTTCGAGGTAGGTGCGGAGATTTTTAGCCTCGGCATCGTTGACTACCCACCTACCATGACCTGTAACATGAATGAATGGATAGTTGAACAGCTCAGGGCTATTAGCATCTACCTGTGCTTCTTTGAGGTCGAGGCTGGTGTGTAACTGCTCATTGCAGAAAGAAGCCAAATTTTTGAGTGCTGTGGGGTTGGCATACCAATCCCCACCGCCGTTGTAAACTAGCAAGCCAAGTTTCATGCTCTGGCTGTAACTACTGCTAGTAGCCAGCAAAAATACAGAGGTAATGAAAGGTTTTAAAAAGCGCATCAGGACAATAGATTGAAGTAGGCTGCTACAGTAATTGCAGCAGTTTCGGTACGCAAGCGCTGTACACCCAATGATATGGGTGCAAAACCACTAGCGATACACAAAGATACTTCTTCGGGGGAAAAATCGCCTTCTGGTCCGATAAGTACTACTGCATCCTGATTGGTTTTTAACATTTCGTGAAGCGGACTTTTCTGCTCACCAGCTATGCAATGTGCAATCAGTTTTTGAGATACTGTGGCATGGTGCTTTATCGCCTCTTTTAGCGACATCATGGGTAGCAACTCTGGCAAGTAACTTTGCTGAGATTGGAGTATTGTAGATTGGAGTATTTTGCCCCAACGGTCGTTACGGATATGAATTCTTTGAAAACGCTCTGTGGCAACTGGAGTAATAGAAGCAACACCTAATTCGGTAGCTTTTTCGAGCAGCCATTCATTACGCGAATTATTTTTGGTAAACCCTACACACAAATGGAGCTGTTTGTTGCTACGCTCCTCGAATGCTGTGTCCAGCACCATCACATTACATTTATGTCGCTCTACATACTGTATTTCGCCATTGGCTACAGTACCCTTGCCATCCGTCAACAGGAGTTTATCTCCTTCATCCATACGCAACACCTGCCAAATATGTTTGGCAGTATCAGGCTCCAGGGTCACTATACTTTTTGCAGCCATAGTGCCAGAGTAGAAAAAACGATGTAAATCAGCCATTGTGCAAAATAACAAAAAAAATTAACGCAAAACCAACTGTTTATCAACGACTAATTTGCGTAGATTGATTAAAGCGTATCTCATTCTGCCCAAAGCCGTGTTGATACTTACGCCAGTGAGGTCTGATATTTCTTTGAAGCTCAGGTCGGCATATATGCGCAAAACAATAACTTCTCTTTGCTCTTCGGGCAGGTCTTCTACCAATTTGCGAACGGTGTCGTGTACTTGACGTTTTTCGATAGCATCAGAAGCCCAATCGCTAGAGCCGAGCAAAGAAGAAATATCTTGTCCGTCAGGTAATGTAATAGTGACTTGCAGTCGTGTGCGTCTGAAATAATCCATACAGAGGTTGCGCGCCACACGGATAGCCCAAGGCAGGAACTTGCCTTGCTCGGTGTATTTGCCTTCTTTTATGGTTTTTATGATTTTCAGGAAGGTGTCCTGAAAAAGATCTTCAGCCAGATACTTGTCTTTCACCAGCATATAGATGGCTGTGTACACCTTGTCTTTGTGGCGGGTGATGAGTACAGATAGGGCTTGTTCGTGTCCTTGCTGGTAAGCAAGAACGAGTTCTGCATCGCTGAGATTGATGAATTGCATAACTTCTACTTTGTTTTTTGTAGCGCAAATAAGACATTGCACATGAGTAAGGATTGTAAAAAACGTAGAAGTCTATGCTATACTTTGTAGATTTTAAGATTAAATTATGAGTGCAAAAAAGTTAAAATAAACGATACCACCAAATTTTTTTATTCTGACTTTATCATTCTTTTAACCACACACAGATACTAAGACGTATAAAACAGTGAAAAGGTTAGGGAAATAATAGAAAAACAATAGTTTTTGGTTAGTATTTTATTTTAAGACTTGGGCGATAGAACCTTGTTGAATAGCTAGATTGAGATGAGAATAAACTGTGAATACAAAAAACAGTACATTTATATGCAACTAATTTTTTTATTTTGGCTGACAAATCACCCAAATGGATTATTGTTTTTGGAAATTCAATCACCGGCAATGCTCTATTGTTTCTGAATTCCGTTTGCCTTATCGGGCTTGCTGTATATGCGTTTAGCCAACATAATGAAAAAACTACTTTCCAGCTTTGGTGTGGGGTGTTTGTTTTATTGTTGGGTGTGGTAGGTGTAACTCAACGTGTTGTTTGGTTTTTGAGATACAAAAACAAACAGCATCAGTAGCGGCAATGGGGTGTAAATTACCTGCGTTGATGATGTAGGGGATTTGGTAAATTCAATAAAGAGTGAAGATTATTGGTTTAAAAAGGTATACTATTTTCCTTTTCGCTGGTTATATAGCATTCTTATAAGACCATCGGCGAGGCCTATTTTGGGAACGTATATTTCGTCGGCGGCAGCCCAGCGCATGATGGAGGTGTATATCTGCATGGCGGGTACTATTACATCGGCGCGGTCGTCGCGAAACTGGTAGAGATGTTTGCGGTCGTCGAGTGATGTATTGCTGAGTTCTTTGTGGTAATCCTTCAGTAGCTGCAAGGATAGTGGTTTGCCTTCTTTGCGTTTAGAAATGGAGAATATTTTGTTTATGTTGCCTCCTGTTCCTATCGCTTCTATGTTGGGCTGATAGGTGCGGGTGTGGGTTTTGATGTACCACTTCATGTGTTCCCATTGCTCGTCGGTTACTTTGCCGTGTAGCATACGGATGGTGCCAATGTTAAATGATTCTTTGAAAATAGTGCGGTTGTGAGAGAACAGAGATATTTCTGTGCTACCACCACCTACATCTATGTACATGTAGGCCTTGTTTTCGTTTAGCTTTTCAGCTATGTGCGTTTCGTAGAGTATGTTGGCTTCTTCCTGACCTGTAATAATGTCTACTTTTAGTCCAGTTTCTGCCAGTATTTCAGTAAGTATTTCCTTTCCGTTAGATGCATCGCGCATGGCAGAAGTAGCGAAGGCTTTGCTGTCTTCAACTTCATAGATATTCATAAGCAGTTTGTATGCTTTGAGTGTTTCTATGAGTTTTTGTTTTTTCTTGTCGCTTACAAAGCCTTTATCGAAGACATCGAACCCCAACCTAAGCGGAATGCGCAATAAGCAAAGTTTTGTATAGTCAACTGTTCCATCTTTGTACACCGAAGCTTCACATATCAGCAGTCTTGCGGCGTTGGAACCAATATCAATAGCCGCAAGTATCATTATTCATATTTTTTGGTGCGTAAGTAATTATAAATAGCCTCTTGCGAGCGTACGGGTGTTTGGTCGTTTTCCCTAAGCACGTAGTGGTTACTCTGTTCGTTATCCAAGATACGGCCTTTCACGTTTTCTGCAAGCTGAATTGCTAAAATATCTGTCAATTCCTGTTGTATTTCTTTATTTTTTATGGGGCATGCTACCTCCACACGATGGTCTAAGTTGCGTATCATCCAGTCGGCAGATGAAATGTATACCTGACGGTCATCGGGAGTGCCGAAAATGAATACCCTTGCATGCTCCAGATAGTCATCTATTATGCTTCTGGCCCTTAGTGAGCCTTTGGC
>JBIKKS010000261.1:0-4002 GCA_044360235.1 Flavipsychrobacter sp.
CTCTTATAGAAGATGGAGCAACACTGCAAATGGGAATAGGTGCTATACCTGATGCTGTGCTGCGACAACTGGTGCACCACAAAAACTTGGGTGTGCATACTGAGATGTTCTCAGATGGGGTAATAACACTAGTAGACAGCGGGGCAATAAATAACAGCCGTAAGAAGGTGGAACCCGGTAAAATAGTGAGCTCTTTTATACTGGGAACCAAGAAGGTGTATGACTTTGTGCACGACAATCCTTATGTGAACTGCATGAATGTATCTTTTGTAAATGATACCCATATCATTCGCAAAAACCCTAGAGTAGCTGCTATCAACAGTGCTATAGAGATAGACCTGACTGGGCAAGTATGTGCTGATTCCATAGGCACATATCAATACTCGGGAATAGGTGGACAGATGGATTTTATGCGAGGTGCTGCTCTTAGCGATGGTGGTAAACCAATCATAGCGCTACCAACTACTACCAGTAAGGGAATATCGAGAATAGTGCCACAACTAAAACCAGGCGCGGGAGTAGTAACCACTAGGGGGCATATACATTATGTAGCTACAGAATATGGTGTGGTAAACCTTTACGGCAAAAATATGGAGCAGCGTGCAAGGCTACTTATAGGAATAGCATCACCTGTACATAAAGATGACTTGGAAAAAGCTTTTTTTGAGCGTTTTGGCAAATTGATGTAGAATCAATAGCTAAAACAACTTTCCAAATTAATTGATACTACACTTATCTACCGTGAACCTCTCACTTTTGATTGAAGCTAGCCTTGTTCCCAACAACGGTAACATAAAGTAAATTATTTTTTCACCAGCACAGCAGAGGCTGCTATTTGGAATATCGAACTAACCACAGGTGTTGGAACAGGTAGAATATACATTACAACAACTACCAGTAAATTAGAAGATCATTCTAACTTTAAATACAAAAGCCTACGCAGATATGTAGGCTTTTGTATTGTAAAGTGATCAATATTGAATTCTAAAGCAAGAAATATCCAGAGATTCAGGAACAAAATATTGACTCACAACAAAATACTACTATTGAAATATTATTTCACCATTGTCATAGTCTATGGTTATTTTACCAAATTGCCCAAGAGCAGTTTGCCCTAACAGTAAAGGAGCATTTACATTGTCTGTAACCAAAGCTCTGATATTATATATTGTTCTACCACCAATTGTTACTTCCCTGAGGTTTATTATTGCACCCTCAGTAATATTTCCAGTAGCATCTTGAAAGTTATCACTTCCCAATATATCATCCTTAGTGATTTTACCTTGCTTGTATAGAAATGATGCTTCAAGAAAAGATATAGATATTAGACCAGCACCGGTATCAAAGATGAAATCCATTTCAGTACCATTAATTTTGACAGGTATATAATAAACACCGTTCTCTTTTTTCATTCTGATAACTATTCTCCCATTGTAAGTGTTATCAACTTTAGGTCTTTCATATGGTTCTGGAGCTCTACTATCTTCATTTACTGAAGCTCTATTTCTATTTGAATAACTGCTTTGGTCGCTACCACAACCAGTGCAACTTTCTAAAAAAAGTGGCAAAATAATTATGAAGACTATAGTTACAATTAGATATTTTCTCATTTTATTTCACCAATTTTTGGAACTATCTGAATTAAGAATTTTTGATTGTTTGTCTCTATAGTGTCACGCCCTACCCCACCTGTACCACTACCAGCTATTTGCACCTCACAAATTTCAGGATCAAATCTTATAGCCCTACGTTGCCAAAAATTGTATAAAGCTAATGCTCTTTGGTAACTCAGTTCATAATTATTCTGATAATTATCATTGGAGGACATACCCTCTATAACTATCAAATATCTGATTTTCCCAAAACTATAACGATCATTTTTATACTTTAAATCCCTTATTAATTTTTCCAGTCTTGTACCTACATCATACAAATAATCGTTGTACTCTTCTTTAATGTCAGATGCTTTGTTATCAAAAAGAATTGCTTTCTTTAGTTCGAATCTTTTGTTTTTTTCATCGTATTTAAAATATTCAGTAGGCAACTCTTTTACTGCATTGGTAATCTCTTTAATTTTATTCAGTTGTTCTTCAGTTACTTTCTGCTGTAGTTTTAGTTTCACAAATGTAAGCACATACAACACCAGCATGATGAAAAACAAACTTGTCATCAAGTCAGTATAGGATGGCCAGAAAAAGTTAGAGTGTTTGGTTTTCATTAAAGAAGCCTATAGCTATTTTTTATATTCTACTTTTGAGTAACTACCTTTTAAATATTCTTGAGATAACTTTTTCGAACCACGATTTTCTGTCTTTAATACTAATCAAAGTCTCATCTATACTTTTCAATCGTACTTTCAACTCTGATAACTCTTGTTCTACCTCTGATTTCTTACCAGTGCTTTGTCGTATTTTACCAATATCATTTTTTATATCTTCCAGGTTATCCAACTTCTTCCACTTCTCAGGATATTCATGCTCTAGCAGATGTATTTCTTTCATCATTACATCACGCATTTTCATTATCTTCTCCTGAGTAAAATCTTGCAGCTGCAATAGTGCTCTATCTAATATACTACCAACACCTATCACAGAGTCAGACAACATTTGTTTACTTTCATCGAGTGAGTTATAATGACTTTGCAAAAATTGCATCATGATTTTATTGTCGTCAAACGTAGTTAGTATCTTTTCAGATACCTTATCCATTCCTTCTGTTCGACTTAATAAGCTATCCATTCTATCTACAATCTGGGCTGTATTTTGTAATGCTTCATTAATATGCATTACGTATAAATTGAACGCTTCAATAGAGTCTGTTGACTTTCTTAATTCTGTAAGAACTCTAACGTTAGCTTTTACAAAATTCCCTATATCGATATGCTCGAGTTTGGTAAGAATACTATCTTGTGCTAAGATAGCATCATGATTTTTGCTCATTAAGCTACCTAATACAGCTATGTTATTGGTAAAATCTTCATTGAATTTGTGTAAGTTAGTTTGCAAGGATGCTAATGATGAATTAATACTCTGGTTCAAAACAGGCAGCAACTCTACCTGAATAAAAGAGTAAAAATCATTCTTGTTATTCTCATACTTTGCCTTGTGGATTTTATAAAACCAACCACTGTTAATGGTTGTTAAAGCCAAACCAGAAAAGCTTGCAATCATTGCTATCTTTACACCTCCCAGCAATTGTGGAATAGCGTTAGAAAGCACATCCACACTACCAGCATCTTGCAGTTTATCAAGATCAGAGATGTTAAATAAACCAATGATTATACCTGCCAATGTACCCAACAGTCCTAAATATAATGGAATAGAGATAGTACTGTTTATTTCTTCCTCTATCTTATCACCAGTGCGCTCTACTATATCTTTAATTAGGTTAAAATCCGATACAGCTGACCTATTTCTAATTAGGTATGTATTAACTGCATTTAGTATTTTTACTAAATCACTAGATTGATTACCCTTGCAGTGAACTATGTTTATTTCGGCAGAATGCGAGCTATCAAATTCGTTATTATTTGTTGAGAAAATATAGGTATTTAATTGTGCTAGTATTTGCTTGGGATGGTGGTTTTCAATGACAGATACAGGTACAACTACTTTCACAATACTAAACTTGTCAACACTATTCATAACATCACCTAAATCTCCTATACGAATATAGGAAGTGTATGCAATGTATGCTTGCATAAGTATTATTAATATAACGCCTATAATCTCTATTTGCTCTGTCATACAGATATTTTATAATCAAATATAATTAAGTAATAAAATAAAATTGATTATTGAAATTTAATCTGAGCTTTTTGAACAATTACCCAGTTTTTATTTTCCAGTCTTACGATTCCATTTTTTACTATTATGATAGTTGTAGTATTATTTGTTGGGGCATTAATAAAATCGCAAGCCGACTTGATATTGTTAATTCGGTTATTTTGCACAGAATTTAAAGTCACAGAATCATTAATAAATTCAAATTCAGCAACATCTT
>JBIKKS010000033.1:0-9611 GCA_044360235.1 Flavipsychrobacter sp.
ACTGTAATGAGTTGGAGGGGCGAAAAGGGTGGCATAGCGGCGGCGCAACTAGGACATGATGTGATAATGACACCGGGTAGCGGCGGGCTGTATTTTGATCATACACAGAGTAAATCTAGCCAAGAGCCATTGAGTATCGGTGGTTTTGCACCGCTGGAAAAGGCATACAACTATGACCCTATACCTTCTGTGCTCAATACTGAACAACAGAAAAGAGTGATAGGTGTACAGGCAAACTTGTGGACAGAATATATAGCTACTACAGGTAAAGCAGAATATATGTTGCTGCCTAGAATGCTGTCATTGAGTGAAACAGGATGGACGCAGAAGGATAAAAAAGATTTTAAGAACTTTTCTGAACAACGCATTCCTCGTCATTTGCTACTGCTAGATCAGGCAGGCTATAACTACCGAGTACCTGCACCATTAGGTGCTGGAGACAGTGTGCTGAAGGGCAACAAATTCAGGATAGAACTACTGCCACCAGTTCAAGGAGCTAAAATATACTACACCATAGACGGTCATGAACCTACCGAAAATGATATGGTGTATACTTCACCCGTCGACTTTACAGTGCCTGAGCGCAACACTATTATATTCAAAAGTATAGCTATAACAGCATCTGGGAAAAGGAGTATAGTGAATACTGTGAAAATGGAGAACTAATGATAAACTAAAAAAATAAATAGCCAACGCCAATGCAGGGGTTAATTATGCAGATACCCTTCGCAGAAAGAACCAGTACTTTCAGCCTACACCACTCCCATATGTATTGGGGTCAGAGGCTGTGGGTACAATAACAGCTGTAGGCGGTTATGTACCAGAGCAATTTGTCATTGTACAAAAAGTACTAGTCATCTTGCCCTTTGGTGGCGGTTATTTAGAGTATGTAGCTGCTATCGGTGAAATTACTGTTAAGTAGCTTCATTTGAGATCTATTCAATACTAAAAATCAACTCGCAGAAATGATAATATAAGCCAGATTGAACGTTAACTATACAATACTAGTTATGATTTGATTTCTGTTTTTGGCAATGTGAAGCTTTTGAAATGTGCCATATCGAACATTTCGCATAATGAGCATTAGGCTTACAATCAGTAGCAGCTATCATTATCCTTACAACTGCATAAATTAATCAATTTTTTTTGTACAACACACTCGCATGTTTGTTAATTTCCCTATTAAAATCCTACCTTTGCACATCAATTTAAAAGAAAAACAATTTTAACTACATAAAACAATGGCTGATCTCCGCTTACAGCGCAACTTTGGTATCGCTGCACACATTGATGCCGGTAAAACAACTACTACCGAGCGTATCCTTTATTATACTGGTGTAAACCACAAAATAGGTGAAGTGCACGAAGGTGCTGCTACCATGGACTGGATGGCACAGGAACAAGAGCGTGGTATCACTATCACATCTGCTGCTACTACATGTTTCTGGAATTTTCCTATGGTGCAGGGTAAAACTACTCCGGATTCCAAGAAATATAAATTTAACATCATCGATACTCCAGGTCACGTTGACTTTACTATCGAGGTTGAGCGTTCCATGCGTGTATTGGATGGTCTGGTAGCATTGTTTTCAGCGGTAGATGGTGTGGAGCCTCAGTCTGAAACTGTTTGGCGTCAGGCTAACCGTTATAAAGTACCACGTATTGGTTTCGTAAACAAAATGGACCGTGTGGGTGCTGACTTCCTAATGGTAGTGCAGCAGGTGCGCGATATGCTAGGTGCTAAAGCTGTACCATTGCAGTTGCCTATAGGTGCTGAAGATAACTTCAAAGGTGTAGTAGATCTTATTCAAATGAAAGGTATCATTTGGGATGACGCTACACAGGGTATGACATATACAGAGGTAGCTATTCCTGAAGATATGAAGGATGAAGTTGACCACTGGCGTGCACAACTAGTTGAGGCTGTTGCTGAGTATGACGATACGCTGATGGAGAAATTCTTTGAAGATCCTAACAGTATATCAGAAGACGAAATACATGAAGCAGTACGTAAAGCTACAATCGACCTGAGCATTATACCTATGATGTGTGGTTCGGCTTACAAAAACAAAGGTGTACAAACAGCACTTGATGCAGTAATACGTTACCTTCCTAGCCCAGTAGATGTTGAATCTATCAAAGGTATCAACCCAGATACTGGCGAAGAAATAGAGCGTAAACCAGATGCAAAAGAGCCTTTTGCTGCACTTGCATTCAAAATCATGACCGATCCTTTTGTGGGTCGTCTGGCATTCTTCCGTTGCTATTCAGGTCATCTGGATGCTGGTTCTTATGTGTTGAACATGCGTTCTGGTAAAAATGAGCGTATAAGCCGTATAATGCAGATGCATGCTAACAAACAAAACCCGATCGACTTCATTGAAGCGGGTGATATAGGTGCAGCTGTAGGTTTCAAAGAAATCAAAACTGGTGATACTCTTTGTGATGAGAAACACCCAATTGTACTAGAAAACATGTTCATACCAGAACCCGTTATCGCGATAGCAGTAGAGCCAAAAACTCAGGCTGACGTTGATAAAATGGGTATGGCTATTGCAAAACTGGTAGAAGAAGATCCTACACTTCGTGTGAAAACGGACGAAGATACTGGTCAAACAGTACTTAGTGGAATGGGTGAGTTGCACCTTGAGATCATCGTTGACCGTATGCGTCGCGAGTTCAAGGTTGAGATCAACCAAGGTGCACCACAGGTGGCATACAAAGAAGCATTTACGCTTAAAATAGAGCACCGCGAGGTATACAAAAAACAAACTGGTGGTCGTGGTAAGTTCGCCGACATCCAGTTTGAGATTGGTCCTGCTGAAGAAGAGTTCCTGAAAGAAGGTAAAGGTCGCTTCCAGTTCATTAATGATATCTTTGGTGGCTCTATTCCACGTGAGTTCATACCAGCTATTCAGAAGGGTTTTGAAACATCAATGAACAATGGTCCTCTGGCAGGTTTCCCAGTAGAGAGTATGAGAGTTCGTATTTTTGATGGTTCTTTCCACCAGGTCGATTCTGACTCTATGTCTTTCGAGTTGTGCGCTAAGTCTGGTTTCCGTGAGGCTGGCCGCAAAGCAAAAACAGTTATCCTTGAGCCGATAATGAAAGTAGAAGTTACTACACCAGATCAGTACATGGGTGATGTAACAGGTGACCTTAACCGTCGTCGTGCAATGCTAGAGGGTATGGATAGCCGTAACAACCTACAAGTAATACGTGCTAAAGTGCCGTTGAGCGAAATGTTTGGTTATGTTACTCAGCTTCGTTCATTGTCTTCTGGTCGTGCTACATCTGTAATGGAGTTTAGCCATTACTCTGCTGCACCCCGCAACATTGAAGATGAAGTAGTTGCAAAAGTGAAAGGTAAAGGCAACAACTAGTCTAGCTTGTTTCTATAAAGTATTAAGGGGCTGACCATATTCTGGTCAGCCCCTTTTTGTTTTGTTGTAATTTATAATTTTGGTGTTTATGCTATAAGGTTCACATTAGTTCAAAAAATCTGTTAACGGACTACTGCTTTCAGCATGTAGTTTTACACCAGCCAGTTTAGCATTAAATGCCATTCTGCCCGCTATGACAGCCATCCTAAATGCATGTGCTACCATTACAGGGTTGCCTGCTACAGCTATTGCAGTGTTTACTAGTACGGCGTCAGCACCTAGTTCCATGGCTGCAGCAGCATGGCTAGGTGCACCTATACCAGCATCTACTATTACGGGTACTTTGCTTTGCTCTATTATTATCTGTAAAAATTCCAGTGTTTTTAACCCCATATTGCTACCTATAGGAGCACCTAGAGGCATTACTGCTGCTACACCTACTTCTTCCAGTCGCTTGCACAGCACAGGGTCGGCATGTATGTAGGGTAGTACCACAAACCCATCCTTTACTAGTTGCTCAGCAGCCTTTAATGTTTCTATAGGGTCGGGCATCAGGTATTTAGGGTCGGGGTGTATTTCCAGTTTCAGCCAGTTAGTTTGCATAGCCTCTCTGGCCAGGTGCGCAGCAAAAACAGCTTCCTTCGCATTTCTTACTCCCGATGTGTTGGGCAGTAGATTAATGTGACTATGATTGAGGTGACGCAGTATATCGTCGTCATCGCCATCTATACTTACCCGTTTCAGTGCCACAGTTACCAGCTCCGATTCTGATGCCAGCAAAGCTTCTTCCATCAATTGATGATTGCCAAATTTGCCTGTACCGGTAAACAGGCGAGAGTTGAATGACTTTCCGGCTATAATAAGTGTATCGTCCATTATGTGTTTAAGTTCTTTTTCTTGTTGTTCTAAATATTAGTCTAATGAAACAGCTGATATTATTTCGATAATTCCATTGACAACACCTTCTCCTACACCATCTGAAATAGCTGCTCTATTCTTGGTAGAACTAGTAGAAGAAGTGAGTGCGGTATCTCTATTTTCTATTATTCTAATAAATTCAGCCGCTTTGCCGCTCACATCACTAGCATTGCCTATAGCACCTGACACAGCAATGCCATGTACACCTGTTTCCATTAATGACAGTACATCATGTACTATTATACCACCGATACATACAATAGGTGGGTGTTTAGTATTGGTGGTTTTTAACTGATTAAATATGCTTTTGTAGCCTTCTAAGCCTAAAACACGACTTAAGTTTTGTTTGGTGGTAGTATACCTGAATGGTCCTATACCTACGTAATTAATAGGCAATGCCGATAACCGCACAACGTCTTCAATAGTATTGGCGGTGCAACCTATTATGAAGTTTTCCCCCAATATTGCCCTGGCTTCTGAAGGTGTCATATCGGTACTACCTATATGTACACCATCTGCACTAATGTCGGCAGCTAATTGCACATTGTCATTTATTATCAATACTGCATTATAGTTACTACACACCTCTTGTACCTCTAAAGCCACTTTTTTGTATTGCTCATAGGTTATGTCCTTTAGCCGTAGCTGCACCCAGTTTACTCCGCCTTTGCATGCCAGCTCAGCTGTTACGGCATTGGTAGTTATAAAGTGTAATTTGCTGATTGGTTTCATGATACAAAAGGTTGATGTGTGCCTAACAATGTGTTACTACTACCCAAAAAACGATGTGTGTACGCATTAGCATTTTCGGCTGCTTTAGGCAAGTCGTGCCCCAAGGCCAACTGTGCTGTAAGAGATGCTGACAACACACACCCACTGCCATGTTTGGTGCCATAGGGTAGTCGGTCATTAGCAAATGCATAGGTGTGATCTGATGTATAAAGCAAATCAGTTACAGTGTCATTGTCGGCATGCCCCCCTTTCAGGTAAATGTTTACTTGCTCGCTCAGAAGTTCCAGTCGTTCATTTAAGTCAACTGATTGTAGTATCCATTCTGCTTCTGGTATGTTGGGGGTAATGCAGTATACATCTTGCAACAAGCTAGCGAACTCGCTTGCATTGTTATGAAACTGAAAACCAGCACTAGCCTTTATTATAGGGTCAAAAACTATAATGGGCTTATCGATATGTTTTTTGAGAAATGAAATTATATGATGCAGTACTTCATAACTTTCTATAAGCCCAATTTTTATATATTTTATCTCAAAACGACGAAGTAACACTGCTATTTGTTGTTCTATATCGTTTACCGGTATCCATTTTACCCCATCAAATTCTGCATCATTCTGAAAAGTAAGCGCAGATACCACACCCAAACCATATACACCATTGGCCACAAATGCTTTCACATCTGCCAGCACACCCGCTCCGCCCGATGGGTCGAAGCCTGCGATGGATAGCACTGAAGTTGTTGGTAAAGGATTGAACGATTGATCTGGCATTAATCTTAATCTAGTCTTTTATTGTTTTCAAATCAAGGATCAAGTTATAACCCTAACTATATATCTCCCCACCTGCCTCTACAAACTCTTTCGACTTCTCAGCCATTGACTTTTGCAATTCTTCTTCTTTAGCATAGTCGCGTATATCCTGAGTGATTTTCATAGAACAGAAGTGAGGACCACACATAGAGCAGAAGTGAGCTACTTTAGCACCATCGGCTGGTAGTGTTTCGTCGTGGTAAGAGCGAGCCGTTTCAGGGTCTAGAGACAGGTTAAACTGGTCTTCCCACCTAAACTCAAATCTTGCTTTGCTCAGTGCATTATCTCTGTGTTGCGCTCCTGGGTGCCCTTTAGCAAGGTCAGCGGCATGTGCAGCTATTTTGTAGGCTATTACACCATCTTTTACATCTTTTTTATCGGGCAGTCCTAGGTGTTCCTTTGGGGTAACATAGCACAGCATAGCAGTGCCATACCAGCCTATCATAGCTGCTCCTATTGCCGATGTTATGTGGTCATAACCAGGGGCTATATCTGTAGTCAATGGACCCAGTGTGTAGAATGGAGCCTCGCTACAGCACTCTAGCTGTTTCTCCATGTTTTCTTTTATCAGGTGCATAGGCACGTGCCCTGGGCCTTCTATCATTACTTGTATGTCGTGTTTCCAAGCTATTTTGGTCAGTTCGCCTAGTGTTTCCAGTTCGCCAAACTGTGCTGCATCATTGGCATCGGCTATACAGCCCGGCCTCAATCCGTCTCCCAATGAAAAACTCACATCATAAGCCTTCATTATTTCGCATATATCCTCAAAGTGGGTATACAGGAAGTTCTCTTTATGATGCGCCAAACACCATTTAGCCATTATACTTCCACCGCGTGACACTATACCCGTCACACGTTTCGCGGTCAAAGGCACGTAGCGCAGCAGCACTCCTGCATGTATAGTAAAATAATCTACACCTTGCTCTGCCTGTTCTATAAGGGTATCTCTGAATATTTCCCAAGTCAGGTCTTCTGCCTTGCCATTTACTTTTTCCAGAGCCTGATAAATAGGAACAGTACCTACTGGCACCGGGCAATTTCTTATAATCCACTCGCGGGTTTCGTGTATGTTTTTGCCAGTTGATAAATCCATTATGGTATCGCCGCCCCAACGACAGCTCCAAACAGCTTTTTCTACTTCTTCATCAATGCTTGATGTTACCGCAGAGTTGCCAATATTAGTATTGATTTTCACTAGAAAATTTCTTCCTATTATCATAGGCTCACTTTCTGGGTGGTTTATGTTTGCCGGTATTATAGCTCTTCCTGATGCCACCTCGCTTCTCACAAATTCTGGAGTTATCAGTTTCACAGGTGTGTTAGCGCCAAAGCTGTTACCCTTGTGCTGATGCCACAACTCACTATCGTTCATCAGTTCATCTATCCGTTGATTCTCCCTGATGGCTATGTATTCCATTTCGGGAGTGATGATGCCCTTTTTGGCGTAGTGCATTTGTGATACATTGCAACCTTCCTTTGCACGAAATGGTTTTTTGATATGCTCAAACCTTAGTGCTTCGAGTTTGCTATCCTCCAGTCTTTCGTTGCTGTAAGCCGATGTAAACTCCGATAATTCTTCTACATCATTCCTGTCTTTTATCCACTGTTCGCGCAAGCGGGGTATACCTTTGGTCACGTCTATGGCTATATTAGGATCTGTGTACGGACCACTGGTATCATACACAGTCACTGATGGATTAGGTATTATCTCCTCCACACCAAAAGATTTGGTTTTGGTTGGGCTAACTTCTATTTCCCTCATAGCTACACGTATGTCATGTAGTTTGCCCTGCACATATATTTTCTTAGACCCAGAGTATACGCCAGTTGTTATCACTCCTGCCTGTGGTGTTGTGTCTTTTTTCATATTGTCTATTGATTTTGTTTGTTGAGTAGTGTTTTTTTACGCCTATCAGTATTCACGCACATTTAGCCACCTTGTGTGGCTTTTATTATCATTACTTTGTCATTTTCTTTCAGTTTATACTGTTCCCATTCAGCACTGGGCACTACATTGCTGTTCACCGCTACCGCCACACCTCTTTGTGCTGGTATATTGGCATGGGTCAGCACTGTAGTTACAGTAGCATCTTCAGGTATAGAAACGGTCTTATTGTTGATTAAAATATCCATAATTCTACCAGTAGGCAGAGGGATTTACGCAGGTAGCTGAGAGGTACACAAGCTATGTTTACTTTTTTCGTTCGCAGGCATTATCCTGATCACGTACAAGGGTATGATCTCAGCCAAGTGGTAAATGGCACCCCTAAAGTGTAAAACAAATGTAAGAGATAATGTTCGATTTGCGGATACATTATTTCCTATTTCCGTATCGACACAACAAAGCCCCGCATTAAGCAGGGCTCTGTTTGTTTTTTTCAAAATTATTTACTGTAACTATTTAGAATGTATAACCTATTTTGAAGCTACCCTGAGTCAAGAAGGTAACACCACGATTTACGTTGTTTATCATATCAACGTAGGTAAATCCAAAGCCCATTTCGGCTCCTATATACACACGACTAGTAGCATATATGTTCAGTGAGTTGTTGATCATCATACCAAACAATACTCTATCATAAGTGCCATATCTCGACTGGCTGTAACCATAATATGGGTCGTAATAATTATCATACATTGTTTTCTGACCTACACCTATTACAGCCGATGGACCTACTGCATACTTTACTCTGCCCATACCAGTTGGGTAAAATTTAATACCCGGCATAGCATATACCATTACATTATTTCTGTTCTCAGTTTGGTTGTTGTAGTAATACATATCTTGGCTATTATCCCTAAGATTGAATGTAGCTATGACTGGAACATAAGCAGATATGTAGCCTTCTCTGTCTAGCGCACGCTCATAACTAAGACCTACACCTACACCATTTTCTGTATATTGAAACGGAGACAGAGAAATGGTAGTAAGATTATTCCAATTAGTGTTATTGAACATTTTGTTTCTAGGTTGAGGAGAACCATCAAGCGCCATGCGCTCATTCATAGGTCCATCATCGTCCGAGTTTTGTTGGGCGTTTACATTACTAAGTAACATAACCGATAATGCAGTAATCAGTAGTTTTTTCATTCTCTTTTTGATTTTGGCGTTTGTATTTAATAAGGTTAAGTAAATGACAGAGTAAAGATAAGATGATTTTTTAATTCAATTCAGTTTTGATAGTCTATCACAATTCAATTTTTAGTTGTTTTTGATTTTTAGTTGTACACAAATCTACCATGCTCAGACTCTATCACTACCTCTTTTGTAGCCGAAGCCTCAACATAACCAGATACCTGTGCTGGTATTCCAAAACTTTCAGATATTTTCACTATTTCCTTCGCTGTCTTTTCGTCGGTAAATATCTCCAATCTCTGCCCCATATTAAATACCTGATACATTTCTCGCCAGTCAGTACCTGCAGATTCTTGAATCATAGTAAATAACGGAGGAACCGGCAATAAATTGTGTTTCACCACTCGCATAGCTGCTGGTAAATAATGAAGGCATTTACTTTGCCCACCACCACTACAATGTATGATACCATGTATCTGGTCAAAATGCTGCTCTAGCACCTTGAGTATCACTGGCGAATAGGTGCGGGTAGGTGAAAGTATCATTTTTCCTATATTCAACGGTGTACTGGTAGCATCGGTCAGGTCATACTTGCCATTATACACCACTTCTTGTGGCAGATTTGGGTCTACACTTTCAGGGTATTTAGTGCCGTATTTCTTGTGTAGCATTTCGTGTCGGGCACTTGTCAAG
>JBIKKS010000215.1:0-4666 GCA_044360235.1 Flavipsychrobacter sp.
ATTGTATTCTGTTTCGTACGTTGCTTGTCCATAACTAGCCAGCGATACCACTACGTTTCCAGGTTGCATTTTTTCGGTGGTCACCAGCTTATCTCTTCTCATTCTGCATGCCATTGTGCCGTCTACTATTACAGTACGCACCACATCGCCTACATCGGCGGTTTCGCCACCCATAAACCGTACATCTATGCCATATTCGTTCAGTTTGTCAAAATATGCCTGTGTGCTATTTATGATCTCAGATATTACTTCTCCTGGTATCAGATGTTTGTTTCGACCTATGGTAGAGGAATAAGTAAACGGACCAGTAGCTCCCACACAAAGCATATCGTCTATGTTCATCACTATACTATCTATAGCTATGCCCTGCCACACACTCATATCGCCAGTTTCTTTCCAGTATAGGTAGGCTAGTATAGACTTAGTGCCTGCACCATCGGCATGCATAAGGTTGCAATATTCTGGGTCATTTCCCCAGTAATCAGGATACACCTTACAAAATGCGTTTGGAAACAGTCCTTTATCCAGCTTGGCTACAGCCTTATGTACATCTTCTTTTTGTGCGGATACGCCCCGCTGGCTATATCTTTCGTTCAATATCTCAGTGTTTTTTGCAGCACAAAAGTAATACAATATACCAGTATCAGACCCTGATCGAGGATATACCGTACAAATATCAGGGTGCTAATTTTTATTCATCGTTCCTTACTTGTATTTCCAGTTTTTACTCTTGTTTTCACCTATCATCGCTACTGCCTCTGCTATTCTTTTGTTTCTTGTAGTTAGTGTTTTGGCTTCTTCTATCCATTCTATATATTCCTTTTTGTGCGAGTTGCTGAAATTGTTGTACGCATTCCTTGCAGCCTCATTTGCTGTGAGTGCAATTGCAAGATCATCTGGGGTTTTAATTGGTTCTGCTGTTTTTGGCTTACTCATTTTTGGCGCTTTTTTACCTTCGGCACTCAGCTTTACAGCAGCACTAAGGTATTTAATCAACACACTATCGTCGGGTAAATCTGTTAATGCACTTATTTTGTTCAGACTGCCCAAGGCGCCGTTTTCACTAATGTTAAAAATGTTATCAGGGTCCTCCATTAAAGATCCTCTCCAAAATCTCAAAGCGCAATGATTCTTGAAACTTGCCATACTTACAAAAGATGCTCCTTTAAAATCGAAGTTAGGAAAACTCCATTTCCAGGTTTCTTCGACATCTGGGCATACTTCATGAATCAGGTCTCTCAGATGAGTAAGTATAGGCTGTGCAAATGGTGCAGCATTCGCTATGTAAGCATCAATTCTTTCGTCTTTCTTGCCCATAATTTTTTTCGTTTCAATTTGCAACTTGCGTTTTTTATTTCTTCTTACCAAGATAATACCTATTAAGTTTAGCTGTCTGCATGTATCCATTTTTTCATTTTAAAAAGAGTTTTTCCACACACCATTTTTTTAGATTAACAATATAACTTGTCTTTTTGAAATAAATTATAGTGGGTAAATTTTGTAATAAGACAACCAGATAAGGGTTATAAGAGTACATGGCTTAATGCATCAATATTCTATAATCAGGATATTTACTGGCATATTATCATTACTTTTTGAGTCATTCACACTTGCTAAGGGTTTTCCACAGGGTGTGCAAATCATTTTGTTTTGACCAAGGGTAAAGAGGGTACATTTGTTTTGGTATTAGCTATAATCAATTGCCAACAGAAGGAATTTTGAGCGTAAGAACATCTAAGAGAGTAACAACAAAAGAAAGGTCGCAGAAGTAAGTGTGTTGAGTGAATTGGTGTGTGAGTGAATTGGTGTGTGAGTGGCTGGTCTAGGAGTAAATGGTTATCTGTTCAGTAAGTATTGCCCCTCACCCCAAGTAGTCTAAATGATAATTTTATAAACAACGATTATGCAGGAAGAGTTATTACTCAGAGAGAACAAGGACCGTTTTGTGATATTGCCCATCAACTACCCACGCATATGGGAGATGTACAAAAAACACGAAGCGAGTTTCTGGACAGCAGAGGAGATAGATTTGAGTGACGACCAAAAACATTGGGATGCGCTTAATGATGGCGAACGACATTTTATTTCACATGTTTTAGCATTTTTTGCTGCCAGCGATGGTATAGTAAACGAAAATTTGGCTGTCAACTTCATGCGTGAAGTGCAGCTACCTGAAGCTCGTTGCTTTTACGGATTTCAGATAATGATGGAGAATATCCACTCCGAAACTTATGCATTGCTAATAGATACCTACATCAAAGACCCTAAAGAAAAGAATAGATTATTTCATGCAATAGAAACAGTGCCAGGTGTTAATAAAAAAGCAGAATGGGCATTGAGATGGATAGAAAATGGAACTTTTGCCGAAAGATTGGTAGCTTTTGCTGCAGTAGAAGGTATCTTCTTCAGTGGTAGTTTCTGCTCCATTTTTTGGATGAAAAAAAGAGGACTGATGCCTGGTCTCACATTTAGCAATGAGCTTATAAGCAGGGACGAGGGAATGCACTGCGAGTTTGCTTGTTTGCTTTACAGCATGCTCCAAAACAAATTGTCACAACAGCAGGTGTACGACATTATTTGCGATGCTGTAGCTATAGAAAAACTGTTTGTTAGCGAAGCGATACCTGTAGACCTTATAGGTATGAACGCCAAACTGATGCAGCAATACATAGAATTCGTAGCAGACAGATGGATAGAAGAATTGGGTTATCCTAAGGTATACAACACCACAAATCCTTTCGATTTCATGGAAATGATATCGCTACAAGGAAAAACAAATTTCTTTGAAAAGAGGGTAGGTGATTACCAAAAAGCGGGAGTAATAGCTGGTGCTGCTTCACAGAGTTTTTCACTCGAAGAAGATTTTTAAGTGAAGAAAACAGAATTTTCGTTTTTTGTGTATATCACACCCAAATGGACATAAAAAGACAAATATCAACCTATATAACATTTAAGTAGTATGCAAGTAGTAAAAAGAAACGGTAAGAGAGAAAGCGTAAAGTTTGACAAAATTACTGCGCGTATAGAGAAACTCTCTTATAGCCTCAACAAGTCTGTCAATGTGATAGATGTAGCCAAAAAAGTAATCGAAGGTATCTACGACGGTGTAGCTACATCAGAACTGGATAGCCTTGCTGCCGAAACAGCTGCTTCTCTTACTATCAAGCATCCCGATTATGCTTTGCTGGCGAGCAGAATAGCTATCAGTAATTTGCATAAAAATACTACAAAGTCGTTTTCCGAAACAATGAGAAAACTCTACGATTGCACAGACGCAAAAAATGGCAGAAAAATGCCATTACTTGCCGACGATGTAATGGAAATAATAGAGGCGAATGCAGAATTGCTGGATAGCTCTATTATATACGACCGAGATTTCGGTTTCGATTATTTTGGTTTCAAAACACTGGAGAAGTCATACTTACTTCGCCTCAATGGCAAGGTAGTAGAGCGTCCGCAGCATATGTATATGCGTGTAGCAGTAGGTATACATAAACATGACATTAAAAGCGTGCTGGAAACTTACAACTTCATGAGCGAGCGTTGGTACACCCATGCTACACCTACACTCTTTAATGCTGGTACTCCTAAGCCTCAGATGTCTTCTTGCTTTCTGCTTACTATGAAAGACGACAGCATTGAAGGTATTTATGATACATTGAAGCAAACAGCTAAAATATCACAAAGCGCAGGAGGTATAGGTTTGGCTATTCATAATGTACGTGCTACAGGTAGCTACATAGGTGGCACTAATGGCACCAGCAATGGTCTATTGCCTATGTTGCGTGTGTTTAATGATACTGCTCGTTATGTAGATCAAGGTGGTGGCAAACGCAAGGGTGCATTTGCCATATATTTGGAGCCTTGGCATGCCGATGTATTCGAATTTCTAGACATTCGCAAAAACCATGGTAAGGAAGAACTAAGAGCCAGAGATTTGTTTAATGCACTCTGGATTCCAGACCTGTTTATGAAGCGAGTAGAAGAAAATAGTACTTGGAGTTTGTTTTGCCCCAACGAAGCGCCAGGTTTGTCTGATTGTCATGGTGCTGCGTTCGAAGAACTTTATACAAGATATGAAACTGAAGGAAGAGCCAGAAAAACTATAAAAGCACAAGAACTTTGGTTTGCTGTACTCGAAGCACAAATAGAAACAGGTACACCATACTTGTTGTACAAAGATGCTGCCAATAGTAAAAGCAACCAGCAAAATCTCGGTACTATCAAAAGTAGTAATCTGTGCACGGAAATCATAGAGTATACAAGTCCCGATGAAGTAGCTGTGTGCAATCTGGCTTCTATTGCACTCCCAAGGTACATACAGGAAGGCAAGTTCAACTTTGATAAACTGTATGAAATTACTTATCATATTACCCGCAATCTGAATAGAATAATAGACAATAACTATTATCCGGTAGAAGAAGCTCGCAATTCTAATACTCGTCATCGTCCTATTGGTTTAGGTGTACAGGGTCTTGCAGATGTGTTTATCCTTATGCGTTTGCCATTCGAAAGTGATATGGCTAAATTGCTCAACAAAAATATTTTTGAGACTATTTATTTCGCTGCAATGACAGCAAGTAAAGATCTTGCCATTGAGCAAGGACCCTACGAAACCTTTCAGGGTTCTCCGCTATCAAAAGGCCAGTTCCAATTCGACTTGTGG
>JBIKKS010000473.1:0-3990 GCA_044360235.1 Flavipsychrobacter sp.
CAAGATGGCTGAGTCTGTGTACGATATCTTCAAAGTACAAAGAGGTGTTCAAGATGAATTTCTCGATACCTTCAACTTTGAGCAGTATGGTGGTACACCAGTATTGGGTATCAACAAGCCAGTTATTATCGGTCATGGCATATCACACGCAGTGGCATTCCGCAACAAGATAGAGCTGGCCGGCAAGTTCATCTCTTCCGATATCATTGCTACTTTCAAAGAGAAGTTTAAGCAAGCATAGTTTGCTCTGAATATTTTTCTTACAGCATACCTCACATCATGCAGGGTATGCTGTATTTTTATGTGCACATTCATCTCCATGACACCTGCTCTCTCCCTCTCCCACACCCACACACCATTAGGCAAAATGCTGATGGGCGCCACAGATACCGGCATCTGCCTGTTCGACTTCGAGTACCGGCGCAGTATAGACAGCATTATGAAGCGGATCGAAACCCACACCGGCACCACCTTTCAGCAGGGGCATCATCCTCATTTCGACGCACTCACACTACAGATTGAGCAATATCTCAATGGCACTCGCACAGAGTTTCAGTTGCCGCTTCACCTCATAGGCACACCCTTTCAGCAGCAGGTGTGGCAAGCATTACAACAAATACCTTACGGCGCTACCCGCTCTTACAAACAACAATCTATTTTTCTGGGAAACGAAAAAGCCATTCGTGCCGTAGCCGGTGCCAATGGCGACAATGGTATAGCCATCATCATACCCTGCCACCGGGTAATAGGCGAAAACGGCAGCCTCACTGGTTATGGTGGTGGGCTACAACGCAAAAAATGGCTACTAGACCATGAGCGCAAAACCCTGGGCGGCATGCAGCAGGGGCAGTTGTTTTAATACTCCCGCTCTCCCCCCCTCCCGCTCTCCCCCCCTCCCTCTCTCCGCTCCCCGTTCCCTCGCTCCAGCTCTCTCCGCTCTCCGCTCTCTATCTCCCCCTCCCCATCTTCACCATCTTCAGTGCTGTCAGTGCCGCCTCTTCGCCCTTGTGGCCATGCACACCACCTAGGCGTTCCCATGCCTGCTCGGTAGTGTCCAGCGTCAGCACCCCAAATATCACCGGCACAGGCAGTGTTAGGTTCAGTTGCAGTATACCATCCGTAGCCGCTTGGCACACATACTCAAAGTGGGGCGTACCACCCCTTATCACTGCCCCAAACGCTATTATCGCCTCCGGCTCATTGTCCTTACCCACACTACTCTGCCATGCATGTTTGCAGCCATAGGGCAGCTCAAACGCCCCCGGCACCACTATCTCTCGCACCACTGTTGCCCCCCATGCTGCCAGCACCCGCTTGCAGCCCTCCAGTTGGGCAGCTACTATCGTGTCATTCCATTCCGTATATACTATTGCCACTCGGGCAGCAGATAGCTGTTGCAGTGCCTCCGTATCCAGCAGACTGCTGCTGTGTGTCAACTGTGCCATGGTTATTATTTTATTATCGTTTTGTTTCGTTTTTCGTTGATTCCTACTGTTTCATTAGCTGTTATATTCCATACCAGTCACTATCAGGTTGCTATTGGCGCGGGCCAGTATGCGGTCGTTCAGGTCATACACATGGCACTCCACGTTTATTATTTTTTTGCCCGTTCTCAGCACCTCGCTCTTAGCCCTCAGCCGCTCACCATCCTTTATCGCATACAGAAAGTCCACATTCAGCGTCAGCGATGTGTAGTGCATATCAGTCTCCAGGCTCACCACAGCCCAGCCTATGGCCTCATCTATCACCAGGCTCATCATTCCCCCATGTATATGTCCGTAGGGGTTGGTCATTTCTGTGCGCACCTCAGTGCTCAGCGTCGCCTTGCCTTTTTCTATCTGCTCCAGCGTAAACTGTAGCCAGTTGCCCGCCGGCGACCTCGAGTCAGTCACCACCTTACCCTCATACGTAGCTTTTATGTAGTCCAGTACCTTGCCTTTTGGTATTTCTCGGTATCCCATCCTGCAAATCTCAAATTCCAAACCCCAAATTCCAAATTCCACCCAAAACTATTACTTTAGTCACATGAACACCGCCACTACTCCCACCATCACCTCGTCGCGCAGGGTGCAGCGTGCATGGTCTATGTACGACTGGGCCAACTCTGCTTACAACCTCGTCATCACCTCCACCATATTCCCTGCCTACTACAATGCCGTCACCACCGTCTCTAAAGATGGTGTAGTGCAGTCCGATATGGTTTCATTTTTTGGCATTCAGGTCAAAAACAGTGCCCTGTTCGATTATTCCATCGCCGCAGCCTATCTCGTCATAGCCCTCTTATCGCCCATACTCTCCTCCATCGCCGATGCTCAGGGCAGCAAAAAACGCTTCATGCAGCTCTTTTGCTACATGGGCGCCATCTCCTGCTGTTGTTTATACTTTTTCACCCGTCACACCCTCGAGCTCGGCATTATCTGCTCCTCCATAGCCGCCCTCGGCTATTGTGGCAGCCTCGTGTTCTACAACTCTTACCTGCCCGAGATCGCCCTTCCTCCCGACCGTCACCGTGTCAGCGCACAGGGTTTTGCCTATGGCTACATAGGCAGCGTGCTCCTACAGCTCATCTGTTTTTTGTTTGTGCTACAGCCCGCCCTTTTTGGCATCACCGACGATTCCTTTGCACCCCGCCTCTCCTTTGTGCTCGTAGGGCTCTGGTGGATCGGTTTCGCACAGATACCCTTTGCCCGCCTCCCCGCCAGCACAGCAATCCCATCAGCCCCCGGCAGCAGCGTACTTTCCAACGGATTCAAAGAGCTGCGCAAGGTATGGCAGCAGATACGCCACCTGCCACGCCTCAAGACCTACCTTCTTTCCTTCTTCTTTTATAGCATGGGCGTACAAACCGTTATGCTCGCAGCCACCATCTTTGGCAGCAAGGAGCTCAAGCTCGAAACCTCCCAACTCATAGGCGCCATACTCGTCATACAGCTAGTAGCCATAGCCGGTGCCTACCTCATGGCAAAGCTCTCCGACAAATTCGGCGACCTCCCCGTCTTGTTTGTTGTTGTCCTCGTCTGGATCGGCGTATGCATAGGCGCCTACTACACCTACACCGCCACGCAGTTCTACATCGTAGCCGCCGTAGTAGGCATCATTATGGGCGGCATACAGTCGCTCAGCCGCTCCACCTACTCCCGCCTCATGCCACCCACCCACGACACCACCTCCTTCTTTAGCTTCTACGATGTCACCGAAAAACTCGCCATCGTCATCGGCATGTTATCCTTCGGCTTCATCGATAGTATCCTCAATATGCGCACCGCCATCATAGCCCTCATCGGCTTCTTTGCCATCGGTGCCATCATCCTCTTTCTAGCCATGCGCACCCCCGACTCCAACTAACCCACACCTTGTTTCATTTATTTTTGGCTCCCAGCCACAGCACTACTAGCAGCGGGCATTGCGTCGCGCTCTTGTACTGGCAGGGCAATGTGGAGCTTTGCCCATTACACTAAAAAACCCTTAAAAATAAAGGTCATTACAAACCCCAATTCTAGCCTTGTGTGTCTCCCATCGGGGAAATTGTAGTGAAGCAAAAATTCATGTATCTTCACAATGATCCTGTAAGAGCCAGATTATATTCAAGTGAAGAAGATTGTAAGTATAGCACCGCATCGCTTTATAGTAGCGGCGAAGACAAGTTTAGATTTATTGAACCCTTATATTTTCATCACGCATTTCCTGTCCGGCACGAGGTTGTTGGTCAGAAAAAAAGACCAACAACGGCAGAAAATAGTGTTCTTTCAGCATTATTAATGGAATCAGTTCATAGACATGATATTGCTGAAATAATTTCGGCTTTAAAAACAGATTGTAAAGACTAACAATTATAAAAATGGCAGTAAAGATAAAATCGCTCAATGTATTATTTAAAATTACTATTTTTATGATTCTTATCATATTTATAGGTGGCTATGTGATCAATTTCTGGAATAGTATCTACTCAGAAACTATTTGCGATGAAAACCATCACTTAATTTATCGGCG
>JBIKKS010000262.1:0-3990 GCA_044360235.1 Flavipsychrobacter sp.
ATTGTTATCAGCCTTAAGCGCATCCTCTACTTTGTTCACATCATGAAAATCCACTATCACAGCATCTATACCCAAGCCAGGAAGCACTTTCTCCAGCAGCTCGTGTGTACCACCGTACAACGAGTGATGTGTAATAATCTTTTGCCCAGATTTGATATTACTCAATATCATGGTAGCAATTGCCGACATACCCGAAGAGTGCAGCAAAGCTTTAAGTTGCAATGGCTCTCCACTACTGCTAGTAAGTTTATAAGCCTCCAGTAATGCTATTTTTTCCTCAGCTTCAGTAATGGTAGGATTACCCCATCTGCCATACACATAGCCTTTTTCATCCCCTTTAAATACACCTATCGCCTGCTCCATATCATCAAACGTATAGGTGCTTGTAGCATATACTGGTGTTAGGTGCGCCCTATTGCTTTCGCCTGTGTGTCCACCACGAATACATAACGTATCGAAACCTGCATTTGTAGTACTTTTCATTCTGGTGTTGTTATAATGGTAAAGATAGTGATTGATTGTGCATTAAGTAAATCAGCGCATTTTTTGGCTAAAAACCTCTATAACAACCAAACAGATTACAAATGAATTCATAAATTGTTAAGGATAATATTTTAAGAATCTTAGAAGGCTATTCAAAATGTGGTTTATCTTTGCTCAAAAATCACAATAAATGAAACATTTTGTATTTAGTATGATGTGTGCAGCTACATTGTTTAGTGCTGGTACAGCCAATGCACAACTGGGTGTAAAGAAAGTAGCTAGCAAAATAGTACCTAAAGTAACAATAGGTGTGAAACTAGGTATGAACATGCAGAAGCTGGATGGCACTCAATACGAATCAAAGTTCAAATCAGGTATTGTAGGTGGTGCATTTGTGAGTGTTGATAGAAAAAAAGTAGGCATAAGAGTAGAAGGATTGTTGAAATCTGCAAAATATACGCAGGTATTAAATAACATGAAAGTGAATGCTTTATACGTTGATGTTCCATTGTTGCTAGAATATAAAATAGTACCAAGACTATGGATACAAGCAGGACCCCAGTTTAGCAGTATGCTTACGGCCAAAAACACCAACGGTGACGACGTAAAAAGCAGATTTAATACTAATGATGTATCGGCTGTGATAGGTATAGAAGCGGCACTACCACTGAAATTGACTGTGGGAGCTAGATACATTTATGGTTTCAACAATCTGAATGAAGGCTCTTTTGGCGGTGAACTAAAGAGCAGGTCGTTACAATTTTCCATAGGATATCGTTTTATGAATTAATATCAACATAATCAATCATTTACCCGTGAGCAAAAAACTGTTCACGGTTTTTTATTTGACATTTTGAAAGACTACAAAACCCTATTTAAAGCATAGTTGCTAAGAAAAAGTGTAATAAATTGCGGGAACCTATCTGCAAAATAGTTCATCAAATCACATAGTTCGTTATCATGAAACATACATTATCTATCATTTTTTTGTTCACATGCTGTGCATTTACTCAAGTATCTGCTCAGGTTATGGGCGGCACAGAACCCTTTGTGCAGGTTGGGTTCAAACTAGGCGGCAACTTCCAGAGCTTATCAAAAGCACCCGTCAAAACCGGTCCAGGAATACTAGCAGGTTTGTATGTGAGAAAAAGTGTAGAGCATTTTGGAATAAGGATAGAGGTACTAGGTGGTTTCAATAAATATGCGACAAAATTTCCGGCATCATATTATTCGCTTCCTAGCCCAGGGTTAGACACTGTATCTAAAGGTGATTTTCAGGCAATATCGTTATATGCACCAGTAATGATTGAGTATTTCCTCACCGATAAACTACAGGTAGTAGCTGGTGGACAATTTGCATACAACTTATCTATGACCGATAACAACAATGCATACACCAAAATTTACGGAGAAGATAAATTTCTAAAAAAATCTGAAATAGCCATTATTGCAGGTGTTGAATACTTTTACAACAAACATGTGATGATGGGTGCAAGACTCACTAAAGGCGTTACAGACCTCAACAACAGTACTTACTATCTGGTACCTACCACTTGGACAAGTACCGGAATACAGGTTAGCATAAGTTATAAAATACTGTAAGTGTCTATATGATACTAACAGTTTGTGGTTATATTTGCAACAAAACACAAAGCTCATTATGAAATTTAATTTTTCTTCTGCTTTATTGATAGCAATACTCCTTTTGCCGTTGGCTTTATTAGCAGATCCGGGGGTAAAGAAGAAAGTCATGCCTTCTACAGCATTTGGTGTAAAGGGCGGGCTTAACATGAATAGACTTGCAGGTGATGTTAGATATGATAATGCATTCAAACCTGGCATGGTAGGTGGTATATTTCTGAGTGTAACAGGTAGAAACTCAGGTATAAGAATGGAAGCATTGCTAAAAACCACCAGACTTTATCAATACAAAGTAAGTTACAGACATGTAAGAACTAGGTATTTAGATGTACCACTTCTTTTCGAATACATTGTTTTTGATAGAATTCATATGCATGCAGGACCGGTGATTTCAGCTATGGTACATGCCGAGCGTGGCAATGGAGTAACAGTAAAAAATGACTACAACAATGTAGACTTTATGGGCTGCCTAGGTGTAGAAGTAGACCTACCGCTTCACCTCAATGCAGGCCTTCGTTTGACGCATAGCCTTATGAATGTAAATAATACCAAGCCTTCTTATAACTGGATAAATACTGGCATACAACTTACTGTAGGCTTCAGATTAGTAGATCTTTAATAGGTTTCAATATTTTTAACTACCCGTTTGCAGCACATGCAAACGGGTTTTTTATTGTCTTTTTTCAGGTATTAAATTATCTTAGAGCAATAACTGATGAGCAAGGCTATTTTAAGCTTTGAGTGCCTATTGATATAATGAAGATAAAGACAACAAATCCTGAAAAAATTGTAAAAAACATTACTCTCATTACACTTGTTGTAATGGTGGTGTGGGGGGCTATTTCCGTGTTTGCAGAGGTTCGCCCTTTTTGGATAGACGAATGGCGAATCATTTATAACCTAAAAACTAAATCAGTAGAAGAGCTATGGGGCAAACTTGCCTACATGCAACAATTTCCCAGAACCTATCTAACTGGCATCAAATTATTTACTGAATACTTTGATTATAGTTACACATCCCTCCGACTTCCCGCATATGTGGTAGGTCTGTTCACAATGGCCAGCATTTACTTACTATCTACTGCTGTTTTCTCGGCTAGTAATCTGTTTAGGTATCTTATGGTCATTATGTTAGTGTCTAGCAGCACATTTACAGAGTATTTTGTAGAAACCAAACAATACACCATGGATTTGCTAATGTGTACCATAGCTATTTGGCAACTGGTTTGGTTACTTAGGCTGGGCAGAAAACAACAAATAAAACCTGACTTAGGTTACTTACTACTATGTTGCAGCTTAATTATATTACCCTTATTTAGCTACACATACGTCATTGCATTGTTGCCAGTATTTGCAGTACTGGCTATAGACAACATACTGAGCCGTAAAACCAACAGCAGCAAACAACATGGCTTTGTCAACTTACTTCTTCAGTGGTTACCATTATTTTTAGTAACATTCAGCATTACCATTTTTTACATTATCGATATTAAACAACTGTCTACCGACAATGAAATGAAACACTACTGGGGACACTTGATGATGAATAATGGATTTGCCATTCTAGAATTTGCAGAGCATGTTTTTCACCTATTTGCACAGGCAGGTGCAGGTTTATTATTCTGGAGCTTGTTTGGTGTGAGCTGCACTGCATCGTTCTTTTACTGCATACGCAAGTGCTACATTAATATAAAAGCAAGCACACACACCATACAAGATAGCGCTGTGCTGTACAGTGTATTGCTGATACTGCTGATTATGGTATTGAACCTTATGGGTAAGCTACCTATAGGAGAGCCCCGCCTGAATGCTTTTGCCATACCAGCAATAGCTGTGATGCTAATAACAATGTTTACAGACATTGCC